>NZ_CP141190.1 GCF_035609205.1 Hymenobacter sp. GOD-10R | reverse complement strand
TATTAATGTTGCTAATGTTATCAGTGTTACTAATGTTACTCAGAGTTGTACTTTGCCTAATAAGCTAATATTAGATCTCGGCTTATGAAAAGTGGTTTTTCGTTCTACCGAAGCCCCTGCATCTTCAGAAACAAGCCACCTGGATTACGATCGGCCTTCACCTTATCGGTCTTGAGCTTGTACATGAATTTGAAGAGCTCATCAACCAGGCGTGGCTCGTTGAGGATTTGTTGCATGAGCTCGGCTTGAGCAATACCAAGCGAATCCAAGTGTTGACGAGCTAGCTGGGTACGGGTGTCATCTTGAGTGTCAGTAAATAGAATGGGTAACTGTTGTGGCTGTTGCTTACGTACGTAGAAGCGTACTCCAGTGAAGGCCCTCCCCTTCTTCTGTAGTTGGTAGTCAATCTGTAGATCTGTGTGTTCGTTGATCTGACGCACGGCAATATCGAGCACCCTAGCTTTGAGTTGACTGATATTTTGAAACTGCTCCGGCTCCTTGCCTGCAGGATCTTTGAGCTTGAGCATTAGCTTGAAATCTTCAAGGTCATAGGCCTTGGTTTCCCCAATGTCTTTCCACTGGCTGGCTAGCTGATAAATACGCTTGGCGTACTTACTTGTCAGCTTAAGGGCAGAATGAAGCTGATAGGAGGTGAAATTGTCTTTTAATTCGTACAGATAAGGTCGAATGTGCCGGGATAGCTCTATTTCTAGATACCCTTTCCCCTTGATGTACTCTACCTTCTGAAACATCCAGATTTGCTTGTAGACCTGAGCGTTTTCCACTTCGAACATACGCGAGCCCATATCAGCGGTGGCTTCTCGTAGTTGCTGATAGTTCCAACTACGCCCCGTTAGGTTCTCAATATCCTTGACGTAGATGCAATACTGCGTATCGGGACCGTCATCCTTCTTCAACTTGGATAGCACATAGAATAGGATGTCAAGCTGACAAGCTGAATAATCGTACCGGGCGGTGGTAATAGCGTTGTGCTGGCGAATTGCCAACTCCTTTAACTGCGTGCTATCCTGGGGCATGTGAATGGAATTTGCTCGCCAAGATAAATAATTATAGTATAAAAACCACTGGTATTTTTGTACGTGGTTTTTCACTTATAAAACGTGGTGATTAGACTTATAAAACGTGGTTTTTCACTTATAAAACGTGCGTCTTCACTGATAAAAAGTGGTATAAAACTTATAAAACGTGGTTTATTACCTTTATATACCTCTGCTAATCAATGAGTTATATCCCCTGCAAATAGATAAATATTACAAGCTTTCACAATATTGTTGTTAGTAGATCAGATTAGCTTTTAAGATATTGGTTTGACTTATAAAACGTGGTTTTTTAGAACAAGCAACAAACAAGCAAAAAACCGGGTGCATCATACAAACGATCTTAGTGATTGTATTTTTTTTAGTTTTATTTGATTAAAAACGAGTTATTCTCACATTTTATAAGTTCATTATCTAAAAACCACGTTTTATAAGTATTTCTCTATTGCCCGTGGCTTCAATAATAAATTGGCAATGGAGCAGATACTAAACTGAGCGGTAATTGAAGCCAGTAGTATTGGTGTAAGTAGAGATCAAAGCTGAAACTGTTTGACTTAGTACCACAGGTGTATTGAAAATACTCATTTAAGAGTTGCTCCATGTATTACTAGTGTTACTAGTATTATTTATTTATAACATGAGTAACACTAGTAATATATGGAACACATGTAACAAGAGTAAGATGCATAACAGTGGTATTACCCCTTAACATGGATATAATACCTATTCTGTTGTAGTATTGCCGTATGAGCAAGATTATCGCGTTTACCAACCAAAAAGGGGGCGTGGGCAAGACCACATCCGCAGCGAACATTGGCGCGGGCTTGGCAAGGGCCGGACACAGAGTACTGCTGGTTGATCTGGATCCTCAAGTTAACCTGACGCATGGACTGGGCTTATTAGATGCCGAGTTCAACGTGTATGGAGCCTTGTTGCACGAGTATAAGGTGAAGGCCTATCCCATCCAAGAGAGATTGGCTCTTGTAGCTGGCTCACCGGCCCTGTCCAGCTTCGAGAAAGTAAAGGGCGATGAGTTAGATCGTGAGTTCCTACTCAAAGATCTGCTTGAACCCTTGCATGAGCGGTGCGATTATATCCTGCTCGATTGTCCACCAGCGTTAGGGTTGATTACCCTTAATGCTTACGCTTGCGCCACGGATCTTTATATCCCACTGGAGGCGCAGCTCTACGCTACCGATGGTCTAGAGAAAGTGCTGGAAATGGTGGCAAGAGTGAAGCGCCGGCTAAATCCAGGATTGAAGGTTGGGGGAATCTTTTTCACTCGTTTTGATCCCCGTAAAGTACTACGCCGCGAAACAGCAGAAGTGGTGCGCGATAAGTATCCTGACTTGGTACTAACCAGCACCATCCGCGAGGCTATTGCCCTTGGCGAGGCACCGCACCTAGGGCAGGATATTTTCAGCTATGCGCCAACTAGTGCCGGCGCCGCGGACTATGAAACCCTAGTAAAAGAAATTCTGACTCGTTAATTCGGTAATTCATGGCCAAATCGTTCAAACAACTCACGCCTAAGGTAGAACTGCCGAAGCGTAACTCTGAAAAGGATATCCTTGATTTTCTAGAGCAGGAGAAGGTATCTGCTAATGATGAATCAATGACTATGCAATCAAATAATAACACTAGTAACACTAGTAGTACTAGTAACATAGGTGCTGATATCATGGCACAAAATGATAGTGTTACAGGTGAAGATGTAGATGTGCGTCAGACTTTTATCATTGGACAGCAGTATATGAACCGTCTCAAGGATTTCGTGCACACTAAACGGGTTAACGGACAATATGAGTACACGCAAAAACAGGCCTTGCATGAGGCCTTAGACCGATTATTTGAAGGGGCAACCATTGAGGAGCGACCAGCTCATATCAGGCAGCAGGAAGAAACCCGCAAGCAGCGTATTCGCCGCGGCATTACTAAATAGGGACTTCTTAAAAAACGGAGAATATAGCACAATAAAATTTTTCAGAAGCGGCAGTGTAATGTACACTTGCCTCAAACCTATTCAATACGTCACGCGAGTAGCCCTCTGTTAGACGAATTTACTTACTGAGAGAGGCTAAGTGACTAGATAAGCCTTGAAAACGTAGAAAGATCTTATCCCCACCGCCATAAAAAGGTCTCGGTATGTAAGATGTCTTCTCTCGAACACCTCCTGTCAAACGCTTCATTAGGGGGATTGCGCCACCATCCAACTCGCCCAACTTAGAGGACATATGAACTGAACAGCGAGCGGAGAGAAGAAAAGCAAGTCGCCGTAGAAAGCGGTTCTGGTAAGGTTGTATTCACCGGTTTTTCAACCCCCATACCAGAATTGCACCCTAAAAAAGGGCGGAAACGGGGTAAATTCCGCTAAAAAGGTCGTTTTTGACAAGGTCAATCTCATAAATTTTGAAATAAGGTATTAGCTGTCAATATTTTAACGAATTTTCATAGGGTTTTTGCCCTTCTGGTGGCTTGTAGCCCCACGACCCGCGCAGTCGGTCGCCTGCAATTGCACCCGAAAAAGGCCGATATCTGCCGGCGCTACGGGCTACCAGCTAGGCTTTTCAGTGACCATGGTCGAGCAAGGCCTGCACCGAATGGCTATACCACCGTCCAGCGTGCATGTTAGCTAGCCCAACGCAAGAACAGCAGAGGTAAGCAGAATTAGGCAAACGTTCGATCACGCATCGCATCCGCGCGTTTTCATTCCCTGCACTGGAGTTGCCGCCGACAAAACGCGCCAACGCGTTATGAATTCGTCACAACACCGTCGTTTTCGACCTTTTAGCACTTGCTTTTCTCATGTTCGTGGAGATAACTATCTGTAAATAAACATATTAGCTCGTATTTCTACTGTTTTTTCTCACGTTCCGGGCGCTAGCCCCACGACTCGCGCAGCGCGTAGCGTGCAATTGCACCGCAAAAAGGACGATATCTGCTGCTCGCTGGCTTCGTTGAGCCTAGACACGCTTGTCTGGCGAACGGCCGTGCTCGCTCACCTGACCAGTGATAACGTTTGCTGGCAGGGTACCAAAACGGTCATGCGCCTACACACCGCACCTTGGCTCTGTTGCTGGTGTGGTGCATAGGCACCCGCATGCCGCTGGCGTTCCCGGCAGGAGCCAGCCAGTGGGAGCGAGAAAGCTCCTCCTACTTCCCGAAGAAGTTGACGAACCAGAAGGTGCCTGCCACTAGATTCGTGAGGGCGAAGAAAGGGCTTACTATTTTAGTAATCACATGTTTATGCGATTGCCTGATGGACGCATGTCCTGTATCTTAAAGAAGCCTTCTACTGCCAAGAAAGCAGGGCGAGTCCAGGCGTCCAAGCAGGGCCATCGCGACTTCGTGTTAGCCGCGCGGTAGCCCACGACCAGCCCCGGGGTACCCTAGGATCGACTTGTTTGGAGGACATTGTCTCACCGTTAACCAATCTACTGATGAACGCCCGAACTGTTCTAGTGCTCGCCCTCGTCTGGTGCGGCGCTTGTGGTGGGAGTGCGGATGACGAGGATCCGAAACCCGCTTGTCTGGATGTGACGCCCCTACTAGGCACGTGGGAGGGGAATTATATGCAGGTGAGTACGCTGCACTCCTATCCTATGATCCTGGAGGTCCAAAAGGTAAAGGACTGTACGTGTTCAGGGGTAGTCAGATGGCCGACCTTAAGCAACAGCATTACCGCTATGGAAGGCTATGCTGACAACCAATACTACTACTTTACGGAGGCCACCTTGCTGCAAGGTTCCAGTACGCTGATCCTGAAGGGAACGTATGTGGCAACCCTGCTTTCCGGGCAAGCGACGGGTTTAGGAAAAGATCAATTGGGCGGCAATTGGTATTTTCCAGATCAGAATCCATTCAAGCCTCCTTATACCGCCTACCCACACGGAGGGATCTATACTGTCGTGAAAAAATAAGCCTGCTGATCGCGGTCTATCTCGTGCGCCTGTTTTGCAGCGAGAGAAGGGAGCAGCCAGGCGCTTAGCATCGGGTCAGGGGTTCGGTATAAGGCGACAAATGGCAGGACTGGTGCCTTAATCATGCTCTACCTTCCCTGGGAGTAGTAAGCGTGTGCGCCTTAAGCCTGGGCAGCTCGTTGGGCCAGGCGTTGCACCTGTTTGTGGGTGAAGGTGCAACCTCGCCGCGTGCGGAAGCCCAACTCCTCTAGCTCCAGCGCAATCTGGTTATAACTATGCCCCTGTGCCAGCCGCGCCAAGATCAAGGCTGTCGCCTGGCGATTGCCCTCGTGTTGACGGGCATTGCGCTGCCGCGTGGCCAGCCCCTCCACCTGTGCTTCCAATGTAAGGTTCTGCGGCGAGCCTAATTGCTTGCCCTGCTTTTTGAGCACCTGTAGCGCGCGGCGCGTACGTTCGCTGATCAGATCGCGCTCCTGCTCCGCGAGCGCGGCAAAAATGTGCACGGTAAACTTGTTGGCCTGGGGCTGATCACAAGCAACAAACTCCACCCCCGACTCCATAAGCGAAGCGATAAAGGCCACGTTGCGCGAGAGCCGGTCGAGCTTGGCAATCACCAGCACCGCTCCCCGGGCTTTGGCCAGCTGCAGCGCCTGACGCAGCTGCGGCCGCTCCGCAGTCTTACCACTCTCTACTTCCACGTACTCCCCCAACACGGCGTCTTCCCTTACGAAGCTACGCACCATCTGCTGCTGAGCCGCTAGGCCTAAGCCACTACGACCTTGCTGGAGGGTACTCACACGGTAGTAGGCAACATAGGGCATCAGCAGGAGGGGAGGGGTGCAAAGGGTGCTATGAGAAGATCGGAAGCAAAAATAGTGGTCTTGGACATTTTACAAACGCTCCTTTATAAAATGTCCAACCCCCCGTGGAACATTCCTCAAAAGCACAAAGCCCCCGCTGAGAACAGCGGGGGCTTCAGAATAGGAGAGCGTATCAGAACGCTCATGAGAGGAAGGGCCTAAGGAACTGGGTCAGCCACGAGGTCCTCGGCATTGATGCGGTAGACGACTTCGTCGTCCGTGGTACTGATTGCTTTGAAGCCGGCTTGCCGGGCGACCTTCTGGCTGGCTTCGTAGTACTCGCCCGCGACCCCGTAGCTTACCGTCACCTGCTGCCAGGGTCGACTTCGCAGCAGGTAGGGGAGGAGTTCGTCTCGCAGGGCAGCGGTGAGCAGGCCTTGCCCGCGGTAAGCGGGGTCGACCACCCAATGTAAGTCCCATTGGCCCGCGTCTTGAATGGCGGCCACGCAGACCCGGTCGTCGTTACGAATGAGGAAGAGGGTGTGCGTCCCCGTAAAGGACCGCGGGCCCTCCACAGTCTTGGACGTGTAGTGCACCTCGACTTCGGCCTCTTCCACGTGGGGAGTGATTTCGAAGTAGGTGTAGGCCGGTACCTGGGCGACCGGCTGGCCGTTGGCGCGCAACATGACGGCCAAGATGGTTTCGTGCGTCATACAACTAGGGTTTGACGGTGAAAAAGGTGTTGCGGATGCGCTGCTTGATGGCTCTCATTGGAAGAGTCAGATCCGCTATCCGGTTCATCAAACATACGGAGTTTGCTCGATAAATGTATCGTATACGATACGAATACTCCTCGTGGAGCCGCGGTCCTTCGGGACCGTGAAAAATCCGGCTACTATTCGCGCTTTTGGCGAGCATCTACGCACCCTGCGTCAGCAAAGAGGCCTGAGCCAACAAGCGCTGGCAGACGAAGCTGATTTAAGTCGTCCGACCATCCAACGGGTAGAAACCGGTCACCTGTGCGCTAGCTTGGATGTTTTAGCCAGCATTGCACGTGCGCTACAGCTTCCCTTGAAAGATCTAATGGACTTTCCGGAGCCTGGTGCTGCGCTTTAAGTTCGTGCCGTACGAAGAGAAGCCACTGATTTGTGTGCCCTGAATAAAGTGTGCTTTTATGTATTTGGTAAGTACAAAGAGAAGTTGTCGTTAAGCTACCTAGGCCAAGTAGGAATTAGCGCCAGATTAATGGCTAACGCAACGGTAGCTTTATAATCATCTGATGCGCTCGATTGCATATGAAAAACTGGTTGTTTTTGTTCATTGCTATTATCAACGAAACCATCGCCACTTCCGCGCTCAAGCTCTCGGAGGGCTTTTCCAAACCCCTGCCTAGTCTCATCACTATTACCAGCTACGGAGTGGCCTTTTACTGCCTAAGCTTGACGTTGCGTACGATCCCGGTGGGGGTAGCGTATGCCACCTGATCAGGGATCGGCATTGTCTTGGTGATCCTGGTGGGCATCGTGCTCTATCAGCCGGTGCCAGACGCCATCCGGCAAACAGACTGGCAACTCGTATATTGAATCTTTTAACGACAGCTTCCGAGAGGAATGCCTAAATGTGCACTGAGTTTTGTCACTGATCGATGAGCAGGATAAAATCGAGCAATAGCGGCAGAAATATAAAAGATTCCGCCTGTACAGCTCGCTGCAGAATTTAATGATCGACCAGGTAATGGCTGCTGCCGCTACTACTGAGCTTCAGAACGCTTTATTCTCTGCTTTGAGGTAGTCTAGTAAGTATAGGAGATTAATAGCTGAAGACAACATGCAACCACCTTTCAATATTTATTAGGCATGTAAATCAGGGTAAAGCTGTTAGCACACTATGCAAGCAATAAATATACACTGTATAAGATGCTGCAGGTCAGATTGTAAACTACTAAGGCTTTACTCAAAATATTAGCACAACTTGAAAGGGCTTAGCCTTATGGCTACCTTAGCTGAAAAAAATACGTCATGCTATCAGACCGCCTCATATTTCAAGGCCACGATACATTCATTTGTCGAAATAACTGGCTAAAGAAAGGCTATGACTTTCTCCATAGTGGCGGCAACTTTACAAATGCCGATTCAGTCGTACGGCTAGGAGTTGGTAAAAACATGGTTACCTCTATCCGTTATTGGTTGCGGTCGTTCGGCTTAACAGATGAGATAGATGTCCTTCAACCTATTGCTCATCAAATACTTGGTGCAGATGGTTTGGACCCCTATCTTGAGGATGAAGCTACTTTATGGTATCTACACTACTTACTAGTAAAAACTGGCCGGGCTTCTCTTTATCACTTCATATTTAATGAGCTGCGTAAGCAAGGCTTTTCCTTTAGCCGTGCCCAGCTCCAGCAATATGTAACGAGAAAGTGTAGTGAACGGGGAGTGGCAGTGAATGAGAATACGCTGGAGTCGGATATGACCGTCTTTGTGCGGACTTATGGTCCCTCTGGAAAAGATGGTGGTAAGGTAGACATTGAAGAAGAGTCGACTGGGTTGCTGCAAGACTTGGGCTTGCTAACCATCAGTAAGACTGATGGCATCCGATACCACATCGAAAATACGGAACGTCCTGAGTTGCCTTGGCAAGTGGTTTTGCAAGTAATACTCGAGAATGAATCGTACGGAGAAGCAATCAGTTTTACCGATTTGGAAGTCGCTCCTGACTCTCCAGGACTAGTGTTCGCCTTGAATGAAAAAGGACTATTTTACAAGATAGAGGAAATGATGGTGCAGTTTCCGACTGCTATCGTTTACTCAAGCACAGCAGGAAACCGCGTGTTGACCATTAAGAAAGATCTAATCAACCTCACTGAGGTTCTGCAAGCATATTATGGCCAAGTCGTATAGCCCTTCCGTCAACATTGTGCGCGATGCGAAACATGAATTGTCGTATCTGCCCACACAGAATGCACAGCGGATTTTTGGGCAAATTGTTAACAACTATTTGTCAGGCACTCATTGCTTTAACATAGTTGGGGCTTATGGTACAGGTAAGTCAGCGTTTCTGTGGGCGTTTCAAAAAACACTGAAGAAGAAGCATGAATATTTCAAAACAGAAGTTGGCTTTAAAAATATTAAGTCTTTTCGATTTGAGCGTTTCATAGGTCAGTATGCTTCTCTGAAAGAAACGTTTGCTCAGCATTTCATCACAGATGGGAATGCTGAAACGACAACGGAGTACATTCTGCTGGCTATTGAGCTGCAGTACCGCGAACTTGCCAAGAAAGGCGCAGCACTCATCCTTATAATAGACGAATTTGGTAAGTTTCTAGAGTATGCGGCCAAGGAAAGCCCAGAGGATGAATTGTACTTTATCCAAGAGTTAGCTGAGTATATTAACGACGCCAGCCGGGATATAATGCTGGTATCGACGGTTCACCAGGACCTAAGTGCATATGCCGTCAGCTTAGGACGCACACAACGGCAAGAATGGGAAAAAGTAAAAGGACGTCTGAAAGAATTGACTTTCAACGAGCCGGTAGAACAGCTCCTCATGCTTGCGGCGCAACAGCTAATTACTCTACCACAGCCCACCGTTGCCAATCCAGCAACGAATACAAGGTTGTTTGAAGCAATAGAGAATGCCAAAGCATTCCCGTTGCGTGACTACTTCACGCTGGAAATGCAACAACAACTATGGCCACTTGACTTGCTTGCGGCCGCTGTATTGGTACAAGCATTGCAGCGCTACGGTCAAAATGAACGGTCATTGTTCTCCTTCTTGCAGTCTAACGATTATCTTGGTCTAGAACAGCAAGCCGTTCAGGGAACGTATTACAATATAAGCCTGGTATATGACTACCTGAGCTTCCATTATTATTCCCTACTTACCTCTCGCTACAACCCACACTTCGCTCAATGGGCCATTATTCGGTCAACGCTGGACCAAGTAGAGAAGTATTTAGATGAGGCAGCTGATTCAGAAACCGCAAAACAGCTGATAAAAACCATTGGGCTGCTTTCCATTTTTGCGTCGGCTGGTGCAGAAATTAGTAGCGAGTTTTTAGAGGTCTACACTCAAACAAGCTTAGGACAACCCACTGCAGCTCCTATACTGAAGGTACTGCAACAGCATAAGCTCGTGCGCTTTGTCCCACACAAAAATAGCTTCATTCTGTTCGAAGGAACAGACCTAGATATCGAAGTCGCTATCGATGAGGCTGGAAGTCTTGTAGAGCAAGTTACGGATGTGGCTAAACGCCTGCGTGAGTTTTTCACGTTCCCTTATATCGCCGCCAAGCAAGTTTCCTTTGAGCGAGGAACACCCCGCATTTTCGAAGTACGGATGACGGACGATGTGCTATTAGAGGAGCCTCGGGGTGAAGTAGATGGTTTCGTGAACCTGATTTTCTCCGACGCCCTCACCATTGATAAGTTACAGCACACTGTAGGCAGTCGCAATGATGCAGTGCTGTATGGCATCTACCAGCGATCGGGCGAAATCAAAAAGCTAATCCGCGAGATTGACAAGGTGCGCAAGGTTCGGGAGGAAAACTTAAATGATAAAGTCGCTCGGAGGGAGCTAAATAGCATTTTGGAACACCAAGAGGCATTGCTTCGACACTATGTGATAGATAGCCTATATGCGCGGGACGGAGCCATTGCTTGGTTTTTCAATGGACCTATTCCTGTGAATTTTGAAGGGCGACGTAGTTTCAACCGTTGCCTGTCGGCTATTGCCAATTACGTGTACCCCTCGACCCCGGTATATCGTAGTGAGCTAGTTAATAAAACCAAACTGTCGTCTCCTATCCAGACTGCCCGAAAGAACTTTATGCGGGCTTTGTTTGAAAATTGGCAGCAACCTGATCTTGGTTTTCCTGAAAAAAAATATCCACCAGAGAAAACGATTTATCTCTCGCTACTTCAGGAGACGGGGATACATCAAATCATCAATGGTGGCTATACGCTGACTGCTCCAAATAATCTTTCTTTTCAGGCTCTATGGCAAGCTTGTGAAGATTTCCTCCAACGGACTCAAGAAGGTCCGTTGAAGGTTTCGGACCTGATGCAAACCCTACTCCGAAAACCTTTCAAGCTTAAGCAAGGCTTCGTCGACTTCTGGGTACCCTTATTCCTATTCATGAAGCGCCATGAGTTTGCGCTGTATGGTGAGCAAGGGAAATACATCCCAGAATTACGATTAGAAGTTGTGGACTTGTTCTCTAAAAGCCCTGGTCAGTATGCCATCAAAGCATTTGCTTTGGTTCCTGAGAAACTGGCTCTATTCAATGACTACCGGGAGCTATTACAGCTCAACCCTGCTGAGCGGGTATCTAATGAAGGGTTTATTGAATCAATTAAGCCCTTCTTGACTTTCTACAAGTCTTTACCCATTTATGCCCAGCGCACCCGTAACTTGCCAGTGGCTGCACAGCGCTTGCGGGAGAGCATCGTTACGGCGAAAGACCCTGAAGCGGCGTTCTTTGAGAAGTTTCCAGGGGCCTTAGGGTTTAATCTGCCCGAATTGCAGCGTGACGCTGCTACGCGGGAACGGTATGTACAAACCCTACAGGAAAACATAGCTCGTCTTCGTCAAGCCTATCCTGCTCTGTTGGTACGCCTTGAGGAATTCATCAGCAGCCTGGTAGTTGGCAAAGCAGTTGATTTCGAGACATATAAGAAACGGCTCCAGGGGCGTTTTCAAGGCTTAGATAAGCAACGACTACCAGCAGACCTTCGCGTTTTTCAAGAGCGCATCATGTCTAAGCTGGACGACCGAGAGTCTTGGCTCAACTCTATGGCAAATTGCTTATTGAGTAAGAGTCTTGCCGGGTTTGAGGACGCAGATGAACGTATTTTTCAGGACCGTTTTCAACAACGAGTGCACGAACTCGATAACTTGTGCGAATTGACTAAAGTGGATGTGAATCCAGAATCGGAGGATGTGTTTCGTTTGGGAATCTCCGCTTTTGGCCAAAAAGAGCAAACCCGTATCATTCGCCGCCCGAAACAACTAAGTGCGGCAGATACTGGTTTGGAAAATCAAATACGGACCTTACTAGGCGACGATAAAGCTCGTAGCCTTGCAATTCTGGCCCGCTTATTACAAGAACAACTGTAGTACTATGAGCAAGCCCCCTCGGCACGTATTAGGCATTTCAGGCGGCAAGGACAGTGCGGCTTTAGCTATCTATCTGCGTCATAAGCACCCTGAGCTTGATATTGAATACTATTTCTGTGACACTGGTAAGGAACTTCCAGAAACGTATACACTCATCAGTAACCTTGAGAACTATCTAGGAAAGAAGATAACGCGTCTAGAAGCTGCTCCTGACAGCCCAGAAGACTCGTTTGACCACTTTGTGAAAGTGTACGGAGGTTATTTGCCTTCGTCGAGTGCGCGGTGGTGTACCAAGAAGTTAAAGCTGGAGCCCTTCGAACAGTTTGTAGGTGATGACCCAGTAATTTCCTATGTGGGTATTCGCGGGGACGAAGACCGAGAGGGGTATATCTCTCGCAAGTCTAATATTCAATCTATTTTCCCGTTCCGCCGCAACATTTGGAGTGAGGATGTGGTGCAGAAAGTACTAAAGGCTGATGCATTGTCTCAACTTCGTGAGTTATACGAGGAGTTGAGTGAGCCCACACAGAAGGCACGGTTAGTAGCGCTAGCCGAAACTCCTTTATCGCGCAGCTTTTCTCAGTCGCAAAAGTTGAGTGCATTGCTAGATGCTGACACACGGCTGTTTAATCAAGTTGTATTCCGCATGTTACGTGGCACAGCCTACCCATTGGCGGAGGCTGCTGAATTCTCGCTGCTAGATAACGACGACAACTTGATCCGGGCTGACATCTTCCGGTTGTTGCGGGAAAGTGGAGTGGGAGTACCTGCCTATTATGAAAAAATAAGCTTTGAGGTGGACGGAAAGCAAGGGGAATATGCCCGAAGCAGATCGGGCTGCTTCTTCTGTTTCTTTCAGCAAAAAATAGAATGGGTGTGGTTGTATGAGCAACATCTAGCGCTCTTCGAGCGGGCACTGGCTTACGAGCGGGAAGGTTATACTTGGATGGAGGAGCCGTTAACCGACTTGATTAAACCTGAGCGTATCCGAAAGATTAAGTTGGATGCTATCAATAAACAGAACAAAGCCAAAGTACAAAGCAGCCAATATCTGCTTGATATCTTAGATGACGAAGAAGAGGTAGGCTGCGCGTCTTGTTTTATATAATGTATGAAACAAGAACGGTCGGATATAGAACATCCCCTTTGGCGCAAGAAGGTGGACGCGTTTGTATTCAAGGACGCTGCCACTCCTATTCCTAAGTTTCTTTGGAAAGTTTGGGGAATTGAAGAGCTGTTCAGAGTTGAGGATTCTGTAGAGATACAGAAAGTCCCGTACGCGTGATATACAATAAGAAGGAGTTTAAAGGAGCTTATATTCTCTTTTCTCCTTCGAAAGCTATGTACCGTTTGTTCTTTACAAAGCCACTAAGTAATGCTCTAAAAGAGGTATTCATTATGAGCTACATGCGAAGCATTGAACAGGACTTACGAAAAGCAAAAGTACAGTATGATGGAGTCGATATTGAAGAGGAAATACCCTTTTGGGAGTTTTTAGATATTGAATCCAATAACGAACAGCGCGAATTTAAATTCAAAGCATATTATACACAGAAACCTATTTATACTGAGTTATTTCAAGAATTAATTAATTCTCATACTCTTAAGCGCATTGATGAAAAAATCAATGATAAAGAGGCGTTCCATTTTACAAAGGGTACTTGGCGGAAACGAGAAGCATTTGCAAGTCAGGTCGAGGCTATTAATGTTATTTATAACCTTATTGATACAAAGAATAGAAAAATATATGTGGGTGAAGCAGAGAGCTTGATTAAAAGGTTAAAGCAAGAGCAAGAGCGAGAAAACATACGCGATTGGGACTTTTATCGTTTTGACACCCTGCCGACGGCCTCAGCAAGCAACAAAGAGTAGCTATCGAGAGGCTTATCATCCGAATCTTCGCTTCCTTTTTCGAAAATCAAAGTGAAGTCCAGTCAATGAAAGTGTCTGATTACGTGCTAGCTAACAAGAGAATAGACTGTTAGCGTCACCATAAATAACCAATATGCTCAGGACTTGATTACATTAACGTGCTTTTATTGAATACGCTAATTTTTATTAGATGATATATATAGTACTATGCTATTTGATCAGCTATTGCACCGCGCAGACGAGGATTCTCTTGGGCAGTTACTTGGCAGGGAGTCAATCAGGCTTATAAGGATATTAGACCAGTCAACTCTGAAAGTTAGTACACTCAGAAGTATCTTATTAAGTCTTTATTCAGCTGAAGAGCTTCTCCTTAGTGCTCGAACTCGCATGCTGCTACTGGAACTTCTGCGTCCAGAAGAAGCAGCTTTGTTGACCCAAGCACTAGGCATTGAAGGGGCCAATGCTTACCAAGCGTTGGAAGCAACTAAATTTACCAGGAACTCAGAGCGTGCGAATACGCTGCTCAACTTTTTTGGGCTGTTCCACCCAGTGGATGAAGAGCAAGACAAGCTTCCTGCAACCCAAAAGGGGAGAGCAAACTATACTTTGTTTAAGCATCAACGGCTTGCTGCAAGAAGAACTATCTTCAATTTATTGAAGAATGGGCGTGTATTACTGCATATGCCGACAGGTTCAGGCAAAACCCGAACGGCAATGAATATTGCTTGTGACCATCTTCGGTCTACTGAACCAGGGATTGTTGTGTGGTTTGCTTATAGCGAGGAACTATGTGAACAAGCAGCAAGTGAATTTGAGAAGTCTTGGTTATACTTAGGAAACCGGGAAGTTGGTGTACATAGATATTGGGGCAGCTATAACCAGAATCTTGAAGAGATACGAGATGGGATATTGGTTGCGGGATTGGCCAAAATGGTGAGTTTGCTCAAAAATGCGCCATTTATACTTTCCCAACTAGGCAGTCGAACAACTTTGCTGATTATGGATGAGGCTCATCAAGCCGTTGCTCCTACCTACAGCTTATTGCTCGATGCTTTTTGTAGTCTAAGAAAAGATGAGCGGCTACTAGGACTTTCTGCCACACCTGGTCGTACCTGGAATGATGTAGGTGCCGATGAGGGCCTGGCTAATTTTTTTGGTAAGTGCAAAGTTACCCTTGAAGTAGAGGGGTATGATAATCCAGTAGAGTATCTTATTGAGGAGGGATACTTGGCTAAGGCCAATTTTGAGCAGCTTCATTATACACCTGGCGTGGAAATGACGACTAAAGATATTCAAGCATTAAGCGAGAAGCTAGATGTGCCTGAAGCCATCCTAGGCAAGCTAGCAGTAGATGAAGCACGGAACCTGGCTATCCTAAATAAGATAGAGGAAATGGTTCAGCGGCATAATCGCATCATTGTATTTGCCTCAACTGTAGGACACGCGGAGCTACTAGCAACGGTACTGAGAGCGAGAGGAATAAAGGGAAGCGCTATAACGGGGCAAACTTCAAGTGCCCTACGCAACAGCATCATTGCTGATTATAAAGATGACTCAGCGGACCCAAAGGTGCTTTGCAACTATGGCGTTTTAACGACTGGATTTGACGCACCTAGAACTAGTGCTGCCATAATTGCTCGACCTACAAAGTCATTAGTTCTATACTCGCAAATGATCGGCAGAGCAATTCGTGGAAAACAAGCAGGAGGTAATGAAGAAGCAGAAATAGTAACTGTTGTTGATTTCAAACTTCCTGGGTTCAACAGCATCAAAAACGCTTTTGCGAACTGGGAAGATGTATGGGCTTAAGTAAATTTTACTACACAAAATATGGAAGCAACTGCTACCCAAACAGAAACACATTATGATATTGTCCCAACCCATTTGGCCGTTCGAGCTATGCGGGACAACGGATACAAGAATACTGCATATGCAGTAGCTGAGCTTATAGACAATGCTATCCAAGCTGGTGCAAAGCAAGTTGAGCTACTCTGCGGGGAGCAAACTGTTCAACAGGGTGCCAATAACTTATCTCGAATTAACAGTATTGCGGTACTAGATAACGGCGGTGGTATGACGCCTGAGGTGTTGCGTATGGCGTTGCAATTTGGCAACGGCACTCGTTTGAACCCTGAACATCATACTGGAATTGGTCGCTTTGGAATGGGCTTGCCTGCCTCTTCTATCTCTCAGTGTACGCGAGTAGACGTGTGGACATGGCAGAATGGGGTGGACTCTGCTTGGCATACATGTCTCGATCTAGACAATATTCTGCATGATGGCCAAAAGCTAGTTCCTAAGCCCACTCAGTCAGCTGTTCCTGCTGTCTGGAAAAAGGTTGGCCAGTCGTTCGAGTTGTCAGGTACGCTGATTGTCTGGACGAAAATAGACCGCTCCATGTGGCGGACTGCAGGAGGTCTAATCAAGAATTCTGAGCTTCTTATCGGCCGAGTATATCGGAAATTTCTGGATAAGGATATGGTGAAGATCAGAATGGTTGAGTTCAATGAAGCTAATCCCAAAGAGACCCAAAAGGATAAATGGGCAAAACCTAATGATCCACTTTATCTGATGTCCAATTCATCTTGTCCAGCTCCGTGGGACAAAGAGCCAATGTTCGAACAATGGGGAAACGATATTCCTTTTAAAGTGAAATTCAATGGTAAGGAACATGAAGTTTGTGTAAGATTCTCTCTCGCTAAAAAAGAGGCTCGGGAAAAAGGTAATAGCGGAGGCTTAAGCCACGCCAAGAAAAATGTAGGCGTCTCTATTGTACGAGCTGGTCGTGAATTAGACCTCGATCAAGGTCTAGTTATAGCTTATGACCCACGCGAACGATGGTGGGGAGCAGAAATAAATTTTCCACCAGCTTTAGATGAACTGTTTGGCGTATCAAACAATAAACAGGCCGCTAGAAACCTCTCTGACCTTTTCTCACTAGATCAGGATGAAATGCTGAATGGTGAAACTTTGCAGGTAGTAAAGGAGAGAATGAAGCTTGAAAATGATCCTAAAGGTCCTCTTCTAGATATTGTTCAACAAATCAGGGCTAATATTAAAGTCCTGCGAGGCCAGATTAAAGATGCTGTTGTTGGCACAAGAAGCAAAGCAAGACACGAACTCTCTAATGCTGAAGCTACTGCCACTCAAAAGACTAAAGAGCGTCAAGAGCAAGGACACACGGGTAAGTCAGATGCAGATGAGAGCTTGCCCGTTGATGTGAAGAAAGAGCAACTCACTACTTCTCTGACTGAATCTGGAGTACCAAATAAGGAAGCAGCCGAGTTAGCAGCGCGTACTATATCCAATGGTCTTAAGTACGCCTTTGCAGACGCATCAGTTGAAACAGCAGCCTTTTTCAGCGTCAAGCCCAAAGCCGGCGTAATCACAGTAATATTGAATACCGATCATCCGGTATATGATAAGCTAGTCGATATTTTGGAGGAGGACGTTGATAATGTGGATATTGCTACTCTTAAAGAACGGCTAACAAATGCGTTGGACGGCTTAAAACTTCTGCTTTCGGCATGGGCTCGGTATGAGGATGAGTTGGAAGGACCTAGAAAGAGTGCTGCCCAAGATGCGCGAGCGGACTGGGGTAGAATTGCACGTGACTTCCTAACGAACAACTGATATTGAGACATGCACATTTTATTAGGGGAGCAACTTGAACTGCTTTGTAGTAAGGCTACTGATGAAGTTTTTCTTGTTGCTCCCTTTGTTAAAGGGCATGTTCTGCAACGCTTATTGGCTTGTATAGAGCCAATGGTTTCGGTTCGTCTCATAACTAGGTGGAACCCACTCGAAATCCAAGCAGGAGTTTCCGATTTAAGTGTATGGCCACTTATTGACAGCCGTAAAAACAGCTCGCTTTATCTGTGCTCTCATCTTCATGCGAAGTACTTCAGAGCGGACAAAGCTTGTTTTATAGGCTCAGCGAATCTCACAGGCCGGGCCCTTGGATGGAGTAAACGAGCAAATCTGGAATTACTAGTAGAGTTAGACTCAAAATCCTTGGGGTTAGCTGACTTCGAGGAAACAGTGCTTGCTAATTCTGCTTTAGTTGACGAATCTATCTACCAAAAGACAAAAGATGCCGTTAACGCTTTGCCTGATAACTTATTGTTTATAACAGATGAAGGGTTAAAATATGAGCAGGCAGTGCAGGCAGATTCTGGCGATCTACCGGTACTGCCTGCTCACTGGTTACCTATTACCCGTTTTCCTGATGTTTTATTCAGAGCATATAGTGGCGACATAAGCAACCTATCTCACACCAGTAAACAAATGGCAGAAATAGATCTGGCTTTTTTAAGAATTACTCCAGGGCTAACGAAGCCAGCATTCAATCTATGTGTCGCCGCAGCGCTTTTGCAGAGCCCAGTTATTGCACAGATTGATCAATTCCTAGTATCTCCGCGACGCTTTGGAGCCGTTACAGCTTTCATAAAATCGCTACCTTGTAGTGACTACCCTAACTTTGACGCCAGCTATTCATGGCAGACCTTGATAAGGTGGTTGTTGTACTTCCTTCCGGATCGATACTCACAAGTTCATTCGAGTTACTCGGAAGTATATGTCCGAATAACTACATAAAGAAAGCAGAGCCATTTTAAGTTAGGCTCTGCTTTCTTTATGTAGTTATTCGGACATCAAACAAGGCACAATCCGTATTTACTTGTTCAGTAGCTTTAGCATTAGAGCGTGTTGGCGATTAGGTAATGTGATTCAAGCAAAGCATAATGTTGGCCCATAGCATCCACGCAGCATGGCTTTCTGGCAAGTGCTCGTAGTTCATAACCAACCGGCGAAAACAGTTCAACCTGGCAAAGGTGCGCTCGACCACCAAGCGTTGCGCGACGGTCACAGATAGATCTGCGGGTAGAAGGTGGGCAGTTAGCTCGTGGCGTAAGCCGCGGCAGCTTCGGTTAAGCGGCCGCGGTAGCCTTGGTTGGTAAAGATTGCTTACGGCCGTTGCACCCAGAAGCGGCGCTGAGGCAATAGGGCTGCCCAGCTTCCGTTGTGTTGGTGAGCCGCATGGCAGCAGGCCCACACTCAGCCGTCGGTATCGACAAGCAGCTGGCGTATGGGCCTGTTCACCTTTCTTACACTAGACCCTTTTAGATTAGGGGTGGAGCCAACCTGTGTAGAGGATGTTCCAGACGCGACCTAATAGGGTTGCTGTGCGTTGCTGAATCTCGGCGTCCCCCCATGTAGTGTAATTAGCAATTGGTCCAAGATGCGCCAATGATAATGTCTGTGGACTATTGAGGTAGTCTTGGACTCCTTTAGGAACGGGATTTCCACTAGTATAGTGAGTAGGTGACTTCATCACAGTAGTAGCTGCAAGCCATATATAGGCTTCGCGCTTATCATTCCACGGAGTAGCCTGAAGCGACCGATTGACGGTGCTTGGCAGAAAGGTCAGATTACCAATCTGCTGTACACCAGCAGGAATTGGTGCTAAGCTAGCTGCATGGATGTGCTCTACATCGTCTCCCGACGTCCACGGCTCAGTCGTTACAAGATTTGCCTTGATGCTTCCCCCCATGTCTAGGAAGATGAACAACTTGGAGACTACTTTCAAGTCCTCATAGTTGAGCGTCTGCTCACTCTCCCATTTCTGCTGTTCCGTCTGTCCGGCAGCTAGTGCTCCGATTTTTCCTAACAGACTTGAGCGGAAATAAGACGCAAGTGCCTGCGGCGATTTTAGTGCGTTGCCACTGACAACGGACATATCGTCGGCATGATTTGGTGTAAACAAATTGCGGTAGATACTGGGTAAAGCGTTCGTTGGGTAGGCGGTCCGCCAGAGAGCAAAAAAAGCGACTACCACTTTGAGGACCTTTCCAAGGTCAATCCGTTGACCTAAATAGTAGCGTAGTAGAAGAGGGATTACAATTTCGTGTTTCGCTGCTTTAAGAAAACGGACGCAGTTCTTCGCCTCGTCATCAAACCACAAATCGGTGGCTGTCTGCTCAAGCCAAATAGTACGATAGAAGACCGCTGCCTCTTCGAAAGAAGAGACAAAAGCTAGCGTGACATTATTATCAAGGTAATGCTTCAACGGAACAAAGTGAATTCGAGGCCGCAGTCCTGAGTAAGTCTGCGCCATCGTGAAGATTAGGTCATTCGACCGCTTAATCACCTCGTCACGCTTGGTTTTCTCATAAGCTAACAATAACTCAGCCTCAGGGAACTGAACATTCAATGAACGCACCGCTTTCGAGCGGTAAACCTCGAAAGCGGTAAGTGGCTCGCTTGTCGAATTCAGAGGTTCAAACATTGTAAAAGCACTGTCTTCGTCATCCGCGATTACCTGAACGACTTGGCACTTTGTTAGAAAGTAAGTGCAGAAGCTTGTGAAATTACTCGCGTTGAGGTTATTATCAACCCAGCGTTTAATTTCATAATATGTGGTCATTAGCCGTGGTCCAACGCCTCCAGGCAATGGCGTATGGCCGGCAAATGCATTAAGTATTTTGGCTAAATCTGATGTGTAGCCACTATCAAAGTTGTCGCCATCGCGGATGAGCACCGGAACTGCTGTTCCTTTCTTACTTCGCGACGTTTCGAAAAGCGACTCTAGGTCTACCACAGCTCCAGGAATAAAGCCATTGGCTGGGCTCGCGGCAGTGAGGGCCTTGAGATGTTCTTGAAGCGCGTAACCAATGATTGAGAAGACTGTCAATCGTTGTTGACCATCGACTACTTCCCACAAGTTAGCTGGTGAAATGGTTAACGCAGTTCCGTTGCCAAATAGGTCAGTATCAACGATTTTGCAAAAGAGCAAAGTGCCTAACGAAGTGAGCTTGGCATTCGCCTCTGCATCTTCGAGCACAGCTTCGAGCAACTCTTCTGCCTTTCGCGGTTCCCAGGCAAATGGTCTTTGATACGAGGGAATGACGTAAGCCTTATTGGACGTGTTATACAACTCCATTAGGGGAATCGCTTCAGCCTTCATTGTCAATAGTGTTAATGATAAATATTAAATTCAAGTTCGTCGCTAAGTTAGAGAATAGGGCTGCTGTTTTAATTACTGCCCCCAAGACTACTTGGATGGTATTTGGGAATTAGGTTATGTGGTTCAGGCAAAGAGCACTGTTGGGCTACGATACCCAAACCGCATGGCTTTGGGTAAGTGTGAGAGGGTCTAAGGAAGTGAGGCAGGAGAGGGCATTATCTTGCTTCTGTCATGACTCAAAAACTGAATATCGGCTCGCCACGCAAACGCCACCGTTATGATATCGTCTTTCGCGCCGAAGTCCTGCGCCTAGCGAGTGAAAGCCGGAGTACGCAAGCCGCGGCTCGCCAGTTAGGCATCAGCCCCAAACTGCTCTACAAGCGGCAAAAAGCTACGCAACCCGTGCTAGAGGTGGGCATTGAGGAAAGCGAAAGCGTGGCCATGCGGCAGTTGCGGGCCGAGGTGCGGCACTTGCAGCAAGAGCGCGACATCCTAAAAAAAGCCTTGGCCATCTTTACGCAGCCGACGCCGTGAGTCGTTGCCGCTTTATTCAAGCGCAGGCACGGCACTATCCGGTGCGCCGTCTCTGCCAGGTGCTACGCGTTAGGGTGGCCAGCTACTATCGCTGGCAGAAAAAGGCCGCTTCCCAGTCTCTGGTGCCCGCTTGGGAGCAGGCTTTGTGCCAGATATTTAACCAGCACAAGCGACGCTATCGCACGCGCCGCCTACGGGCAGAGCTGCGGGCGCAGGGACACCAGATTGGTCGTTATCGCATCCAGTAGGTGCTGCGCCGGCGCGAATTAGTGGCCGTGCAGCCGCGCGCCTTTGTGCCGCACACGACCTATAGTGAGCAGGGACCACGGGTGGCGACGAATTACCTGCTGGACCGACCTGTATCTACGGCGGCTGACCAAGTGTGGGTGGGCGATATTACGTATTTACCGTTGCAAAATGGCTCATGGGCTTAGCTGCGTTTCAAGATGCTTATACCAAACGGGTAGTGGGCTGGCACCTACTGGGCAGTATGCCCGAAGAACTGGTCTTCACTGCCTTGCGCCGGGCACTGCTGAGTCGACAACCCGCACCCGGCATACTGGTATACTCGGATCGGGGTGGGCAGTACTGCCTACCGGCGCCTGCTCTTGGATCGGCAGTTAGTGCGCAGGATGAGTCGCAGAGGCGACTGCTACGACAACGCGCAAGCCGAGATCTAGTCCCGCCTGAAAACGGAGGTGATGCTTAGCCGCTCCGCCTTCGCTTCCGTAGCCGAGGCGCAAGCCCAACTAGTTGCTTATTTTGACTACTATAACCACCAGCGACGGCACTCGGCACTGGGCTATGAGTGCCCCCATATCTTTGAACAACAAACACTTTTAACGAAAGCCCAACTCTGGTCTCACTTAACCTGACCACCTCAGTCTACTGGCTGACATAGCGTAAAAGACATGATCAATGTCGCTATTTGTAGCCAGTAAGGGTTGATGTATATTCATCCTAAACTATAGTCAGCCTTTTGCAACAGCCACTAGCGCTATCAAGACTGTTGTCTTGGATTTACTTTTTGTAATACTTCACGATATTCAGCGAATTGTCTAAGTTAAAATAGACACATTGCATTGATTAATTATTATATAAACGACACATTCTATAATGTCTATACCAAGCCGCCCCTATTTTTCTGAGCTTCAATTGCATTGCAACAACAAGCTAATTGTTGAAGCAAAGGTCGAAAGACGTAATTCTGGTGGGTATACAGTACAAGTATTAGGATACGAAGGCTTCTTACCAGGTTCTCATTCTTTGGTAAAAATGGCAGTGGTTTCGGTTGAAGAAGATAAGTTAGTAGGCACAACCGTTGGGATTGTAATTATTGAAATCAGTCAATCTCCGTTCAAGCTTGTTGTTTCCAGAAAGATTGCCAAAGAAGTACAAGCTGAACAAATAGCACGTGAAAAACTAGCTCGACAAATTGCAAAGCAAGCTGAGCAAGAAAGCTTGCTAAACAGGCGTACTGAAGAGATAAAAACGCTTATCCTTGGTGACATCATTGAAGGGCATGTGCTCTATAATGGTGACGGCTTCACTATTGTCAGAGCAGGCAGCCTGAATGCTCGGATAAATAAGCTAGAACTAGGTTGGGGAGATATACCCTATCCCGAACCGGGTCATATACTGCAGATCGTAATTACTAGAATAGACCTAGATAGATTGGCCCTTGAAGCTAGTGTGCGATTACTTTCACCTAATCCTTGGCTAGATGCTGATAAACTTTTTCCAAAAGGGAAATCGATTTTGGCCCGCATTAAGAATGTTGTCAAATTTGGCCTTTTTGCAGAATTGCGCCCAGGTGTAGATTGCCTGGTTCATCGTTCAGCCATCATTGGTTGTGTACCAGAGACTGACTTGGACGTGCACTTCAATGTGGGTGATCAAATACCTATAGTAATTGAGCAAGTTTCAACTGATCAGCGAAAAATAAGCGCGCGTTGTGCAATAGAGCTAGAGCAATGGAAGACGTTGAGCTTGTTCCAACAACGTTTGTTTGAAAGCCAACGGGAAGTAGTTGCTCTAGAAGATCGTTTCACTTCCTTAAGCATAGAGAACCAACGCTTATCAGAAGCCTTTGATATACAAAAACAGGAAGATGAGTATAAGATCGAGTGCCTAACAACTGATCTGCAAAATGCCAACGCTCAACTTACAACAGCTAAGAGGGCAACTCATGAGCAGTTAGAGTCATTAAAGCTTCAGCATCAACAATCTCTCGACGCAGAAGTCAGGCTTCGACAACAACTCCGTATGAAGTTGGCAACTGTGGAAAAACAGCTTGATGCCGAGAAAGAAGCTCGAAATTTAGCTTCAGAGGCCCATCGTAACGAGCTAACAAAACAGGGCAAAAAGCTTAAGGAAGTTCAAGGACAATTGGATCAAGCTAAGGAGCAATTAGGCACTCAGATAGAAACACCTGAGCCTACTACATGGGCACCAGAAGAACTAACTCAAGTAGCCGCTCCTTATACTGAAAATACCGTAGCCTCGCTACCTGTTTTTATTACTTTCAGCAATTCAAAACAAATTACAAATGCAATTGAGTTTGATAAGCTGAATTTATCGGGAGAAGTATATCCAGTGAATTTCCCCTACCTCAACACTCTAGAACGTCAGCAACTACTAGCCTATAAGCAGCTGTGCGAATATCCCAACCATTTTCTATCCTCAATGGCTGATCGGGTTCGTAAAGGTTCTGGAAATATGCTTTTTGCAAGCAAAGCGCCAGCATTTCACAAAACCTATTCCTGCGAATTTGCTTTATCTAACTACATAAACTATTCTATACCTGAAGAAATAAAAAAACGGGGCAAGGAGGCAGAGGAAGAATTCCGTGAGTGGTTTGCTAAAAAGCTAGAGCAGAATCCTCGCTACATGGAAAAGCCTCTGCTGATGGAACCGCTCATGGTGGAATGCATGCAGCATTTTAGGCTTAGCAGTCCTCCAAGACCAGTCAATATTCCTAACTCTGGTTTGATTCCCGTTGATGGGCAACAGCTTTCTGTTCTAGAAAAGCAAATCGAGCAAGTCATTATAAATGCTGCCGCCTTTGCTAACTCGTCAGATGACCACCACAAAATCATAGGCAGATTAGGCACTCATGCTTACAAAGGGGCCAAAAAGAATGAGCGTGTCGACCATGGTACTTCTCTTACGGATGAAGAAGTACGTACTATTCTCATAAAGTTTGATAATAACTATAAGAAAGTACTAATTACGTTACTTCATACCTACTATCGTAGTAAGTTCAATAACCAATTGGCATTTGACGGTGCATTGCTTATCGCCTTTGGTTTCCGTCCATGTCATGCCTGTTATACTAGAGCAGATCTAAATGGTATTACAATTCATCTTCCTCATACTACCCCAAGCTCTGTACTTGGCACTGTGACTAGAGCTACTCGTTCGACCTTGCAATATGAGGAGGACGATGACAACGACCTGCCATTTTGAATCGTAAGTAGCGGTTGGATAAAGCTGAAGGTTTTGTAGTCGTGCCTAAGTTATTGATTAATCGCAGTCATTTTAAAGCAAAGTGAAGTAAAGAATATACCCTGGATAGTTGCCATTGAGTGCGCAACGCACGCAGACTGTTTATTATGTGCCTGAAGGGTTGTTAGTTTTCGAGTTCACTTCTTCTGCAGCTACTGCCATGAAGTAATCAAACAGCAAAGTCATTCCAGAATCCACTTGGGTTTCCTCTATTCTATGATCAGCATCATATTCGCCGCTGATGGACATTTCGATTTACAAAATCCACCATTTGTCTATTTTGTTCAGCATGTGGTGGGCCTTTCTCAGTAACTCCAAATTTACGTCGACGGCATCGTCAACTAGCAGTCGGACTGGATTATGGGTAATCAGGTTCCTATGCTTACGTATAGCTTGGAGATCTTTTACCTCTTCCTCGGTAATAGCTCCTGAGTCCTGAAACCATAGACAGGAAGCATAAAACACCTGAAAGTCACTTTTCTTATTGGTTATTTCAGGAATATCTCGGTCAAGAATTGCTGCTCTATAGGTGGGCGTAACCTTAGTTTTGACAGTCCCTTTCTCGTCATCAAACCCGGTGATTTCACATAACAGTCCCTTGATTTTGTCCTCGACAGAACTCTTCAGCATTTCAAATGCAGTAACAAAAAGCGAGGCTATCATCAAGTTTCTTTTGATGGTAGCGGGGTCTGTTATCTTCTTCATGATCTTATGAAAGAGGGTACCGTGTGGGAAGAGATGTCTTTATGCAGGTCTGCTAAAATCGGTCAAGCTTATTCTGAGAGGGTCTAATTAAGTGAGATAGAAAAGGGGATTATTTTCCTTCTGTCATGACTCAGAAAATGAACATGGGCGCGCCGCGCAAACGCCGCCCCTATGATGACGCCTTCCGAGTGGAAGCGTTGCGTTTAGCCGCTGAAAGCCGCAGCACACAAGCCGCAGCTCGGCAGCTGGGCATCAGCCCCAAACGACTGTACAAGTGGCAAAATGCTACGCAACCTGGCCTTCTTATAGCAGTGGGGGGAATAAAATTACGCTAAGCCCATTCCGGCAGCCATACTATGAGGCAAGCGCGGCCTGCAGGTGCTTACGGTAGTGCTTGACGTTGGAGAGGCTAATGCCGGTCAGTTCCACAGTCTCGGCCACGGACAAGCTTTTTCCAGCGCCTTTTTAACCCTCTGTTTTCGAGTAGTTCAAGCCCCAGTAGGTCGACTACGGGTAAGGGTCGGGAAGCTATGGTGGCTGTTGTAGAACTATTAGCAGTGATTCAGCATAGTAAAATCGGTTCCTAAAACAGGCCTAAAAGCTAAATTACTGCCATTATTTCTCGTAATCGAGGGGTTGAATATGGCTTGGCCGCAGTACAGGTAGGGTTCTGCAACAGCCACTATGACTTGTTGAACTTAGCTGAACTAGTCTTTTCAGTTACTGGCTTGGCTATTGGATGAATCTATGAACGTGATCTAAGTTCATGTTTCCCATCGTAGCAATACCCTTTCCTATACTTTGATTGCTGAACATTCTTTCTGAACCGTTTTTCGGCTTATTCACCCTTTCCTACGGCCCCTTCTTCGACACAGTGAGTTGTACAGTAAAAGGAGGAAGGCTAAATCAACAAAGCAGGTAAGACCTGTCAATTTTTTGTAGGACAAGACAGTACCTAATACAGGGTCTAACTTAAGTGGTAGACTTGTATAGGAGGATCAAGTAGCCGTCCGGGTCGGAAATGATGGCCGTGTTGCCAAAAATGTGGCTCGCTACAGCAGCCTCTGCTACCTCATAGGCACTTGGCCATCTTCGCGTGCCGTGATAGTATTGGCTAAAATTTCTCTAGTTAGAACGCTAGCATTAGGGCGGCCTAACTGAAAGAAGTTTTTACTTAAGAGAGAATATATCCCTAGTTATACTTTCTATTTCATCGTTGTTTTTATAATCCACATTAAATGAAATGCGTTTTAATCTCATCTGCAGAAGTGCTTTGTCTATAAACGATATGCGACTTTCTTCAGAGAAAACTTTTCTTTTAACTGAATCAGTAAGCTCAAGCAGGCTATATAGTATAGCTTTTTCTACTCGAAGCTGCGCCTTGCCTTTTTTAAGCTCGTTAAAGTCCTTGACAAGGGTGGAAAAAATTAACGCCGTTACAGTTAATGCAAATAATATTACGATTATCTCATAAAGTTGATTTACGTCGCTCTTTAAATATTTAATAATTATATAAGCAGAAATTGCGAATAAAGAGTAGATTACAATCAATAAAATTAGAACGCGCGTTCTAATTTTAGCAAAAGTGCTTTCTAAAGAGTTTACTCCTTCAGCGGCCTTTTCTGCTAACTCTATTAGGCTAACAAGCTCATTGTACTCCCCGGACCGTTTATATTCCTTAGTTCCAAGCTCCATTTTGTTAGGATGACAATTCAGCAATCTTACTAATTACTCTCATCGCTAATGCATTCTCAAGAGGTTTTCCACCTAAGCTAGATTTTATTGTATTTCCATTCCAAACAAAAGGCTCTGGCCACGAACACATAGGAAGTGTATCAACCTTAACATTCATAGTGCCAATTATATTTATGTATTCTTTAACTATTCTAGTAAATTCACTATCAAAATCCAAACTATAGTACATTTGAGCATCATTTATTTTATCGACAAATAAGTCAGCTTTATTAACAATAAACAATACCCACTTCGGGCGGCGGTACTGATTTTGCAAATCTCTTATTTTACCCATTATATCTTTTATATCACTAAGCTCATTCTTTAAATTATAATTTCTCAGTTTATCAATAGTATCTAGTCCTTCATCACGTACAAGAGAGCCTTGCAATAACTCGTTTCTTGGGCTTGAATATCCCCAGTCTACAACATAGATAACTCCTTCCAACGTTTCGCTTTGATGGAAAGCCTCCCATAACCCATTTGTTCTTTCTGTGCTTTCTTGGCCTGGAATTACTCTTACTAGTTGAGTCCATTTTCCTAAAGCGATAGCTTCAGTTTCTACCGTAGTGGATGCACCAGGTAATTTGAAGCCAAACTCCGGTGCTTGACCGTGCAAACACTTACTAAGTACAGTCTTGCCAACAGCTGGAGGGCCGACAATCACAATATCAGTACTCCCCATTTTTATATTGGCCAGAAACTTAATCCACCAATGCTGGATGAGTTGCCGATGTTGGTAGAGAGTAAAGGGGGTCTTAATCAAAGTACTCCAGAGCATACGAGTGCGATATTATTTGGCGTTTTAGTACTCACTAAATATCAGTCGGGTAAGCGTAAATCTATGTAAAATGCTTGGGATTGGTTAAATATTGACCAAATCCAGGCGATTATCAGGAGTCTACAACAGCCACAGTCGTTTGAATACTCCTGTTAGTGCTTCTAGTGCTGAGGGCCTGCCATAAGCAACCCGACTCAGTCATGGCCTTTCTTCGCCAGCACGGCGGCGATGATCTTTCGGCCTTGTTCGTCCGCAGCATTGACCAGCGTGCAGGGGAGGCTAGGGTATCTCTCTACAAACCGCCCACCGCCGGATTTGCCCCATATTCCTATGACTACGCACGCCAACGCAGCCACTTCCTCAAATTTCTCTCTTAGGGAAACCCACATTTATGTATGGCCTCAAGGGACACATTCTTAGTGCAGCAACTTATGCGCTTGAATGTGACGAGTTTGGAAATTAATCTGCAGGGTACGGTTATCGTCGTAGTGCAAGCATACGGGCCACAAATTAAGCTACTCAAGACACCAGATATTAACATTGTTACACGGCCTGGAGCAACCTATACTGCCAAAGGTGGGAACTAGTACGAGAGTTGCAAGGAGTAAGCCCACGGAAAGCCCTTCTACTATAACGCTCCTGCTTGCGAATCCTAAATTCCAAACTAGGACTCGGTTTCCTAATAAAGCACCTCACCAAACGTAGCAACCAGCAAGGATAAAAAAGACTTTACTTATTCCAAGATTCAGGTTATAAGGCTTTATTATGTAAAGAAACTTTTCCTAGAATTCAGAGGAGTTAATAAGCAATACTTCGTCTGGTGTTGTCAATATTGGCCATACCAGTAAGTCTAGAACTCAATGACCGGGCTCAAGTGGTCGGTATGTGGGTCGCGGTTGGAGCCATGGGCGTCTTCCTGGGCATCTAAGTATATTTTGGGCATAGTAGTAAGTCATGCTTATGAAAGAGATACAAATATTTCCCCTCCTATTCCAAAATACTCAGTGCTGGCACTGACGTACCATGATTGAAATTATAATATCCTTCGCAACTAGACTACACGTTGAAAAAACGGTGTTCGTAAAGCAACCGAAAATTGATTACAGTAAGCCCTTTAATTCATAAACATCATGAACAATTATTGGGTAACGTTTTACGAAGACGAGAATTTTAAAGAGAAGAGCATCACTCTGAATGGTCCTGCAGATAGGGTAACCAAGTCTTATAGGGGACGGCCCAACCAATCCAGCTTCCATACGACTACGGTGTCACTTGGTCGCACCTAGTCGAGTAGCTTGTCTGTGCTAGGTGGGATTAACCACCCAGTGTAAATCGGACTCGTCGGCATCTTGAATGGAGACACACACCTGGTCGTCATTGCGAATCAGAAACGTATTATGGGTACCTGTAAAGGACTTTCGAACGGACTCTAATTCTTGTATCTACCCCACTCATTCGGTTATACAACTAGCTATTTTTTGTGATTAGCGGCTATGCTCGAGTTTCTACCCAAAATCCTGGCTATTCGCAACGGGGTAGTGGGATTATGAGGGCGAGAAAATAGTAAAAGAGAAAGGATCACCTATGAAGTAGCACCGGCTTTATAAGGACTGCTGAACCGCTCGACCTACTGCCAATCATGCCTCTGCAAGAGGTTCGACGCAAGGCCATCTACAAGGCTTTCATTAGCAGGCCGCAGGTCTTACTGGCGAAAAGTGGGCGCACTATTCAACACGAGTCTCACTCCCTGTATCTTAAAATAGCAATAATTTTGCTAGTTACTTAATTAGATCCTTTGCTCCATTTTATCCACGACTCCAATGCCGCTTTCACATCCGGCATGCCTTCGGCTAATAAGCTCACACCAGTGCGTATACGTAAAGGAAGTAGACTAAGTGTGTTATCTTGCCACAGCCGTTGCTGTGTACATTGAGTAATATATTCATTTATCCAGAGATTAATTAATCGGGGGGGAACCGTAGACATGTTTTGGACTATGGCATCATCCTGTTGGGTCCATTGGCTTAAAGGTTTTCTAGAACAAATAATAAAGGGACCATCGCCTGTGATCTCGGGCATTTTGCTTAAGTACACCATTGCGCGGGGGTAATTATATCGGTTTTGCACGAAATCGTCATCTATCTGGTCAGGAGTAAGCTCGTTTATGTTCGTAGTGGCGTTTGTTTGCAAATAAGAGGTGCGAAGACCCTGCGTTGGTTTCACAACTGGTAAATAGGCGACATTTAATTTTGACCGATCAGGTTCATATACTTGCAGTACGTTGACTTGAGTAATTGATCGAAGATACTCCTGTATAGCTAGACGATAACGTTCTTTATTAGCTTGGCTTGGAGGAACCCTAAAAAGTAAATAGCTGTATAATCCGAACCCCCTTTCCTCTGGGCGCTGGCCTTCAAGCCATGAACGAGCGAGTAAGGAAGGGCCAAGATGAGAATTATCTCCTGCTTTGTACTGCAAGCTGCGGCCTTTTGGCACGACCATAATGGATAGGGAAGCAGTACCGGAAATGGTGGGATCTTCTGCTAAGATCCATGTGCAATTAACTATATAGTCACCTGTTTGCGCGCCACCTAGTATCCACATTGTTCCATTTGCAAGTTTTTTGACTTTCCCAACAGGGACAGTCCAAGAAGTAACGATTTTTCGATTATCAGATGGAAGTGCCCTTAGTCGGACGCTATCGAAGGGCTCTACTACACTTCTTTCGGCTCTACATACGACAATTATAGGGTCTGGGGGTACTGTAGCTAATGCATTACTATTGATTGCCACTAAGAAACTAATAACAAGGGCTATATCTCCCCCTTTTTTAGATTCATTCTTTTTAGTTTTTTTTTGGGCAAACATACCGGCTAAATAAGTCCAAGCCGCCGCCGCGAGGAAAAGAATAGCTACTACAACGTTGGTTTCGCTTTGACTCAACGCGTTATTTGGGTAAAGTATGCGGAATACCACCCATATTATCATCGTCAACACGAATACAATCCAGAACCTCTTCAAGGTGGAAGCCATGGTTTTATTATTTATGTAGATTAATTTCCTTCAGGCTTGCAGTTGTCGCAATGCTCATAGTTGATTGTGTTGTTGTGCGCATCGTCCCACCCCGTTTGTACGATTTCCGCTCTGGTTAACTTATTTGGATGCGTGTCAGTATCGTTTTCGCCGCCGTAGCGTAGTACGCATTTGGTTGAAGCAGTTTTACTCGCGCCCAACTTATTTAAAATATAACCACTCCAATAATCGGCATCTAATTCATCCCCTGCTTGCGTTGGGTGCCGATCAAATCCGGCAACATGATGGCCTAATTCGTGTGCTAGGACAGAAATAGCTGCCCATTTTGTACCAGTTGTATTATTAGTATTAATAAGAAAGTCCTTATCTGCCACTAACATTCGAGTGTTATCAGGGGAAGTTGTAGCATAACAATTACCTTCTCCTTTGGAAATATATATCATAATAGGAACATCGAATTTCAATGTCCTTTTCATTTTTGCTACAACTTCATAAATACCTGTACCATCATCTTCAGCAGAAGCTTCATTAGCAATAAAAGATCTTTTTTTTCCTTGGTTGGTATAATAGCCACTTTGACCAGAGAACCCACAAACACGTGGCCTTGCCTGGTAATTATCCCAAGAAAAAGCAGTAAGAACGCAGGCTAATAAGAGGGCAATGAACGCGAACAAAGCCCTCACCATACGGGTCTGATCAATGAAATCCATCAGCGGTAGCTGGAATAGTAATTCTAACTGGTTTGTTTCTGTTCTCTCCTACGGTAATGTTTTTAATGCTTTGAGCATTAATAAGTTGCTGTTGAGCAACGGAGCCATCAGTGGAATCGTCGTCTTCATCGCTGTCTTTGATTGGCGGAGCTGGCATTCGTGTAGGCTGTTGGTTTGAACAGCTAGAAACAATAGATGCATAGCAATTATTGACATAAGCGCATTGATTTGCATACCATTGGTTCAAGTTTGCTAGCCATTGTTGGCGGCAATTATAAACGATTGTCTGGTCGTAAGGCTGACCCCATTGGTTAAATGCTGGGCACCGCTGATTGGGTATGATGCTGTTGTACTCTTCCCAGTACGCTTTATTAACCTGATTAGCGTATGATTGCAACTGCGAGATAGCGGTACTGCAAGTTGTTTGAGAATAACCCGGAATGGCATTCATAATGACAGCCAAAATGGCAAAAAAAGTCAACCTTTTCATAATAAACTTTGTTTAAATTATTAGAGTAATCAAAAACATGTAGTTGAAAGAATAGAGTGCATTCATGATATCAATAAATAATTATAAGGTGTGTTTGGAACCATTTTTGATAAAATCTATAAACATTAACTCATAAATATTTTAAGGTAAATATTGAGTAGGCACAAATTACTCAACGCTTCTCCTCCTTATATAATAAAGTCCTTGCTTTTCTGTTATTATGATATTGATCCTGATTATCTATAGTCTTCAAAGTTCAATAAACAAGTGAAGCAAAATTCAATTTTTGTTTGCCATTTGAATCAGTGCTAGCACTGAATTTTAGCGTATTCAGGACAGCCTATTTCTTGAACGTAGGGTGATGTTAGAGTCCTTCAATTTGGCCACAACGCTATAGTGTGCCTATGGCTAGTTCAAGAGCGTACTAGAAAATTAGGTAGGGAGTAAAATAGCAGCGAGCCAGTAAGTTGTGCGTGGGGTTTCTAAGCATCATGCACATTATGGTTGTATCAATCCCTTATTGACCCTCAATGGATAGTTATCAGCTTACTGCTGCTAGTGCAACGCGAAGGGCGCCTGTATTTAATGCCTTAATCTACATGTGTCGCACCTGCTGCCAATGTCGAGCCTTAACAGCAGAAGTTCTCGGCTTGAACAGCAGTGTATTATTTCTATCACTGGCAGCGCACCGGCTTGTGGTCCTACGATAATACCCACAGGCAGCGACCAAACGCTTAAGCGCCTAACTATCTTATGCAAGGCTGAGTTGGACGAAATACGAAGCCAGATTCTCGGCAGTTTCAACGCGCTAATGCAAACGATAAAATTGGCTTCTAGATAACGTATGCTCCGTATCGTTGGCTCTGTAGGTGGTAAACCTTACCAATTGATACTGAGGTGGTCCACCTAAGCTGGACAGAGTTGGGACGTTTTTTGGTTGGATTTCGAAGTAATTAGCTAAGACCTGCCAGATGCGTCGGCGACCGATCCCCTGTATCCTTCAGCTACCAACTCAGCCAGCAGGCGACGAGTGCCATAGCGCCGAGCATGTCTGACTAAGACCTGACACATTGTTCCTTATCATGCCGGTATAACAGCCCGCCGATATTATCTTGGCCAGCCAAGCATAGTATGCACTGGTGGTTACCCGCAACACGGAATACAGTTGCCGTACGGACACACGCGCCTGCCGTTGAACAATGTACTGGTACACGCTCACGGGGTCGGCTGGTCGAAGATGACCAAGGCTTTTTAAAATGTCCAGTTCTTGCGTCAACCGTTTGTTGGCCGCCCGTAGGGCGCACCTCTCTGAGTCACGAGCCATTTTCATACTGCCCACTTCGGCCACTACCTGCTCCTGCTGCCAGCGATAGAGTAGTTTAGGATTGATGCCCAACGCACGGGCGGCCGCTTGGATGAAGCGACTTTCCTCAGCTAGACGTAGGGCTTCGGCTTTGAAGGCTGCATCATACTTACGCCGTTTGTCGGGCAATGCCCTGTTCTTTTTGCAGTCATGTTAGAAGAAAGATACGTCCTTCTTCTATCCGCCTAACTTAGACTACCTTAGTTTGAGTAGGGCTAATTTCACGTGAATTGCTTCACCGATAAAGAGAGTACAAGCAGGTGACTTACGTATTCACTACTATCCTAAATTCGGCGGTATAGATCAGGATATCCCGATTCATCAAGGACACCAAGCCCAACAGCTGCCATAGATTATTTACTTAGAATAACGCTGAGTATGTAAGCACCACAGCACGGATTATTATAGGGACAAATTTTATAGAATGGGGTGAGGTCTTTAAGTAACAAAATACTGCATAGTGGGTGTATTTATATAATAGTAATTAAACTGACGCTGCATAATCTTTCTTTTAGTATGTCAATCATTAACAAAGAATATTTCACAAGAATACTATGCAAAAGCACGACATTATTTTATATTAAAAAAATATTGTTGCAAACATTATTCTAAATAATATTTACTTTTTACACTTTCACTACAATTATCATCAAGATCAACAAGAAAATTATTATTGAAATTTATTCTTTTTAGATGTCTGATATTTTTATCATATATAGATAATCTTTTCTCTTTAAAATTAAAAGAAAAATTTGCTACTTCTGAAATATTGTTGTGATACCCTTCTATCAATGATAATTCATATGTAGGATAACATTTATTTTTATATTTAGAATATGTAACTGTCCAAAGAACAAGTTTATATGCATACTGTTTATTCGTTTTTTTCTTGATTTTTAATTTATTTACAATGCCTTTATAGACTTTTGCTGACTGAACAAGATGAAATAGACCTTTAATGCAAGGCTCTGGAACCGAGTCTCTACTTTTACACTCATTATATCTATCAAAAGCAAAACTAAACTGATGGGAAGAATTCAGTAAATAATCTTCATCAATGTAACTATAATACAAATCAGTGTTAAATACAAGTGACGACGTGCAAAAATAAACTGATTGATACTTGATATCAAATGAAATTGTTATTGGAAGTACTTCTTTGGGGTTTATTATAAAATATCCTTCTTGAACATTGTCTTGTTTACTTATAGGGTAAGCATTTCCTTGTAAAGATTTCAATGAATGTGATTGTACAGCACAACTTGGATCATTAAGGCTTACGGTATCTACACTTAATAAAAAACAATTACGCATATAAATCCTAATTGTATTATTAGATTTGTTCTTAATATAAGCATTTCCGCTATACTCAATAGTGCTATCATTTACATGATTAGCTTTGAATGATATGGGACCAATCTTACTGTTTATTGAAGGATAGACTTGAACTTCATCTCCTTTTAAAAAATTAAGTAATTGAAGCTCAAATTCAACTATCCGATAAGTTACAAATACTGAGGTGCCGGATAAAATTGGAAGTATCAGAAATTTAATTGTTTGTATCCTTTTTCTTTTAAAAAATTTAAAGATAATTATTGAAGGAATTAAATATCCTAGTATTTGTATATAATACAGAAAACTAACTGTATATGGAAAATAGCTTTCCTGTTTCTCTAGAAATCTTATATCGCCTTTTAACTTATAAATTACATATGCATTAATAAATACACCAATTATCATATTTAACAAAGCATATATAAAAGGAAAAGATGCTATCCAATAGATACCTATTGTGATAAATACATTCTTAAGCGCTTTGTTTGCAAATAAAATTTCTCCTATTATCCTAACGATAAGAAAAAGAAAGAACGCTATGGGAAGAATATATAATATCTGGGTCAAAAAACTATCTTTAAATAAAAAATCATTCACGGATTCTAAATATTTTTCATTATGTTTTTCAAAAGATAAATTAAATTTAATAAATGTGTTATGTACAGAAAAGACAAGTATTAAGCATATAATAAGGTAAGCCAGTGGATTTATATAGCTAACCTTTTGATTAAAGTAAATGTTAGTAAATAAAATTTTAGGTCTAAAAGTTGCGTGATAAAATGTAATTGCAAAATTCTGCAACCAGCTCAATATATCTTTAATTGTCTTATCCATTTAATTAAAGTATGATTTGCAATTAGGTTAATCCTGCTCTTAAGGCCATTAACTTTTAGATCAGGTAGCAAAGACGTCTTATTTACACAAAGCCATAAAGGCGACGCTCATACACGTCATAGTACGCTGCCACTGCTGCCTCATCCTGATCATTCGTTCCAGGCGGATCGCTGGCGCCAGGCCAGATTCGAAGTTCAATGGAGGCCAAGGAAGACAACACCCACGCACTACAAGAGACAGCAGCGCCAATGACCAAAACCGCCACAGTGATTGCCGGTCGTCGCAGGGCTTCTTCCTGGTCTTTAATGATGAAACCAATCGCCCCGAGCGTCGCCGTTTTAATTGCAGCGATCCACTTAGCCCAATCGGCTAAGCAATCCAGCGCATGATATGCTCCCGCACTAGTGGTATGCACTAAAGATTTATCTGCTAGCCATTGATCACAGAGATAGAGCACGAGCACATCTAAGAAAATAGTGCTCACCGTACGAATTACAATTGTGGTTTGCTGAGCGGGAGCAATGAACAATCGAGCTGCAAGGGCATCAGCATAATAGACGCACAAGAGAAAACCACACGAAAATAGCCCAACAACAATCCCGATTGTTATTGGGCGTAGGCGCTGTTTGTTATCCATGAGCTTGACCGCAAAGTTGATGATATCCTGGTCGCTCGAATTCCTATTAGAGTACTAAACTGACCCATAATCTCTTATGCTAGGCCGCTCTCCATAAATAATACGTAAACAGCTGTTGCAATCGCGCCAGCATACCTACCTCTTTGGTTCTGCTCAAACTTGCCACTACACCTAGCAACAGAAAGCCAGTTACCTGATTCACCGTCGGCGCATTGTCTCAGCTCGTTATGGAGCGCGCGTAACTTTCAGCCGGAGACTGCCCGTGTTGTTGACGTGGGTCTTCCATAAATCGTTAGCAAATACCCAGAGCACTCCAGTGGCGTTATCTACCACCCCGGTGGCCTCGTCCGCGGGCTTGGATGTAATTACCTTTCTCAAGTTGTTCTTGATAGGAAACAAATCCTTTAGCAAAGGCTCGGGATCTTCCCAGATTAAGTAGCGGAAGGCTTCTCCTAACGACTTTTCCAGCCATGGCCAAGTGCGTGGGTAGTTCACTAGCCCCATCAACTGCATCCACGGTTCGTTCGGGGCTCGTAGAGCCCAGCGAAAGCTACGTTTCAGCAGGGATTCTTTACCCCGAGGTTCTCCCCCAGGGCCAACTGGTGTATCATTCAGGTCCTGCCACACCCCACTTGGTTCAAAGGTATAGGTGGCACCCTCTTCCAAAATCAGCCCGGTGTTAGTCCATAATTGGTCGGCCGGCACCTCCACCGTGGCTGATTCGCCGGGACTAAGAGTGCGCAAAGCCAACGTTTTGCTGCCGTTGAGCTTGCATTTTTCCAGGCGCTCCTGCACACTGGAATGTAGATAACCGCGTAGTTTTTCTTCCTGGGTTGGAGTATCCGCTTGGTAGCGGGGACGATACCAGCGTGGCCATCCTGCTACATTTGTATACAGTGGCCCGCGTAGCGAGCGGTGGATGCGGCCAGCGGCATCAGGTTTGAGTGATTGGTCCCATCCCGTGCGCAGTTGCAACCCGTGCGTTTGGGCTTTAATGGTTAGCCATTCATATGTGATATCGGCGAGGCCCCGTTCAGCATAGCCCCCCCCTACGTCACTATGCACTCCTCGAAACCAGGCCTGCTCTACCTGCGCCGTGAGCGTCTCGCCTGTGTTGACTTCCCACAAGGTGGGCATGAAGCTGGTTCGCATCTCGTCCATCGCTAGGGCGTGGTAAAAGTGGTCCGTGATCAGGTTGGGTGACAGGTCGTGAAAGCCATTGCGAAAAAACAAGCGCAAATTGAAGCTCCACCCCCAGAAAGACACGCCCAGTGAGCCTACCGTATCCCAAACGCCAATGAAGTGGATCCGGGCGTAGCGGGTATTCAGGCCCAGTCCCTGGTGCCAACCGGGGTCCTGCGCGTACTGCGGATCCGGCAAGTTTCGATCCTCACTGACCTTATGATTTTCGTAGTACTTGTACGCTCTTTCTACTCTTTCAGCTGTCGGCTGCACCAGGATGCCAACCTGTTGAATCATGCCCGCAATAGAACGCGCCGTGAAGGCCCCCCGGGAAAAGCCGAACAGAAAGATGCGGTCACCTGGCTCGTAATTCCAAGCAATAGCCATGTATCCCCTGCGGATATTAGCTCCCACACCCGTGCCCGTAGCTCCCTCAAAAGTACGCCGGGCGGTGCTCCCGAGCGCCCCAACCCCCGGCTGGTACCAGGTAACTTGCTGCCCATCTGACTCCGCTTGATCTAGGCAAGCCTGATAAAGCTTGTGCACGTTGGTGGGAGCGGCAGCACCGTACTCCTCATCCACGGCCGAATTCCAGGTGCCATCACAGCAAATCACTAGGTTCTTAGGCATAGCAGCTAGAAATAGAAGGAACTGATCATGATGAAGTGTATCCTTACAGGCCAACATCCAACCTCTGATCTTACCTAGGAAGGCAGGAATGCTGATTCGGAAAGCCTCTAAGTTGAAGGTGAAGGTGGTCAGCCGTTTTGTAGGCGCTAATCCGCTGCGTAAAGGACTAAATAGTACCCATATCAGCAAGAGGCTACTCCTGAGTGTGAGTCAGGATACACTGGTAGCGCTGGTAGCAGCCAGAAGACAAGGAAATGTTCCACTCATGCTTCTTCGCCGGCTAGTGGTATAGCGGAGAAGGCGCCAAATAATACTTACTCCTCTTTTACATCATGTACGAGGCTGAGGGCGTCTATTTCCTAAAGCCAGATAGTAGGCTAGCAGGAAATAAACGGTTAATACCAAGAACTGCATAAGTGTTGGGGAGTAGTAGACGTTAACCTACAACAGCAGGCAGTACGGTACATCCGTACCAGCACTGAATAGTAAGCAAGATCTGTCCTGTACCGTTTTAGCCTACTAAAGCACATATGTGCATCATAGCAACCTCTTCTCTGCCTTGTTCCTTCAATCACTGTCTTGCCCAGGAGCAAATAGTATTGAAAGTCAAGCATTTAATGCAAATTTTGACTTTTAACACTGTTCATGTTCAATAGAGCTACCAAATTCATTTGGTGGCTTGGGCCAGTGCTCCCTATCCTAAGATGGTTACTCTTTAATAAAACGTGCCGTAACAGTCGTTGTGGCCGATTCTACCCGTAGAGAGTAGACTCCTGGTGCCAAGGAGTAAACCGGTACAGCAACTTCCGTTTGTCCCCTTGCAAGTTCTTGCCGTAGCACGCAACGGCCTAGCGCATCTTCTACTAGCAGGTGAGCAGGGCTTATCCCAGCGGGTCGCCACCGCACCTGGAGTGTCGCGTCACTGGCGGGATTTGGATAGAGCTGTAGCGTGGCCCTATTATGTGTTGGTTGAGCCGCCGTAATAGTACTGATTGAGGCTTTGGCCACAAACTGCTCATAAGACGGGCTGTGTTGGGGCAGGACAAGCGAGCCCAGAAGTACATGTCCCTGCAGAGCGCCAGTGACATAGATATTATTGGCCGCATCCAGTGCCAACCGTAAGGCATATTCCAAGCCAGTGGTAGCACCGGCTCGCAGGGCCCAGCGTGGAGCCCCCTGAGCAGTAAAAGAAAGCAGCGCTAGGTCCGTATCCGTGTCACTAGACGAAGTGAGCGTGAGTCCGCCCAAGCTGAGCGTACCGACTACGCCTCCGGAAAGGTACACGTTGCCGGTCGCATCCGTGGCCACTCCACTGATCCCTCCGTTTTTCGCGATAGCCGAGAGATAATTCCACCCTATAGTACCCTGGGGGGTGTACTGCGTGATGGCCCACTGCCAGGGTGACGAGCCAACTGGCGCCGTATCCGGCGTCGTGTCAGAGGTCAGGTACACGTTGCCCGCCGCATCCGTGGCCATACTCCAGACCCCTTCCGCATTGGCTGGATTCGGACTAGGGTGACGCACCACCCATTGGGGCACCCCTGCTGCACTATAGCGGGCTACGAAAACGTCGTCGTTTCTGCTACTGCCCGTTAACGTGAGCGGTCCCAAGGTGGCGGTGCTCTGAAACTCAGTGGCGACACACGCATTCCCTGCGGCATCCAGGCTAACCACCGCTTCATCATTAGATCGTCCCTCAAACTGCTGAGCCCACTGAGCCATGCCCTGTGCATCATATTTCACCACAAAGCTGCTAGACTTGTCAGGAGGACTGGTCAGGGTCGTGTTCCCGAATACCTGCGTGCCATAAAAGTCACCTAAAACTACTACCTCCCCAATGGGCGTACACGCAAGACCATGTATTCCATCTCCCTCGCCACGGACCCAGAGCATGGTGCCCTGCGGATTGAACTTCACTAGGAAACTACCCCCACTTGTCAAGGTGAGGGCATCATCAATCAAGAATACGCCGGGCGACAAGTAATATCCGGCCACGTAGCAGTTGCCGCTAGCATCGACGGCTATCGCTTTGACAATGGTTTCCGAAAACGTACTGCTGAAGTGCCGTATCCAGGCTAGCTTGCCAGCCGGTGTGTATTTGGCCAAGTAGCTGTCCGACGTTTGGGGGGAGGTGAGCGTCGTTCCGTCAACGGACATCAGGCCCCGAAAATCACCGGCGGTGAAGACATTACCGACGCCATCTAGCTGAATATGTCGGCTGGTACTATAGTCTTCAGAGGAAGTCACACTACTAGTGGCGCGAGTGGCCCATGGCCAGGTTACAGAAGGGGTCTGCGCGACGAGTGAGTGAGGCAGTAGCCACAAAAGTACCAAGGCTAAGTGCCAGAACCGGAGGGTATGCTCTAGCACGTGTGTAGCCATAATGCTTCCCTGTTTAGTCAACGAGTTAACTTTGTGACAATTATGAAAGTAGCAAATGGTTTAGCCTTTCACAAGGCTAGCTGGTTCAAGGCATAAAAAGTTTCAGTGCCCGCTTTTCTGGCTATGTTCAAGGTTGCAGGCGACATGAACTTAGAACGATGTAGAAGGCCATCCTCCGAAGGGAACTTCCGTTGGACAAAACATAGAAATAAACACAGTACACAAGGTCTCTGAATCCTGGGAATAGTTGATTAACATAGTATTGCTTATACCCCCGCTCTTGGAATAGTGATGCTTTATTTGACCATTATGACGTGGCACTTTGCTAAGGTATAGTCTATTATCGTATCTTTGTACGAGCCTATGCTGAGGCTCCTTTCGCGCGCACTTTCTGCGGCTGCTCCCTGGCGCGCGTCCTTTTATTTATCTCGTAAAGAAGACCACGTGAACACCGTCTATTTTACGGATCGTAGCGGCGTGGAGCAGCACGCGCTACAATCCCTCCTCCACTACGAGGAACAAGAAGCCATCGGGCAGATCGCTGTATTCCCCGATATTCACTACTGCTCCGAACGCGCTATCCCTGTGGGGGTCGCGTTTCACACCACCGAGGTATTTTATCCCTTGGTCACCGGCAAGGATCTGGGCTGCGGGGTGGCTTACCTGCGCATTCCCCAGCAGGACGTCTTGCGGCCCTTCAACAAAGCCCAGCATTATCGCGCCTTGGAGCGCGAGGTGCACGGCATGACCGATGAAGGCTTAGGCGGGGGCAATCACTTTCTCGCGCTGGAAACCTCCCAGGAGTACCTGTATGTGCTCGTGCACACGGGTAGTCGCAACCTAGGTATTTATCTGTACCAGGAGAACTGCCGCTTGTTGCAGCAGTATAACCCGGGTCAGGAGTGGCTGCCGATCGAGTTAGCCACCCTGGACTATCGGCAGGAGTATGAACGGGCGCTGACGTATGCCGCGAGCCGCCGACGAGAGTTCGTCTTTAAAACCTACGACTTTCTGTTGCGCAATGGCTATGTGCAGGCGGGTACGCCCGCTTTTGCGGATAGTTGCCACAACTTACTCGAGTTCACGCCGACGGGCGTGATTCATCGCAAAGGCAGCACCCAACTCGTCGCCGACCGGGAAGTGGTCATTCCGCTGTCCATGAGCCGCGGCTCGCTGATCGTGAAACCCAACCGCTGGCATCCGGCCCTCCTGCACGCCCTGTGGAGCTGCGCGCACGGCGCGGGCCGCCGCTACAGCCGCACCGATACGCTCAAGCACTGGCATTCGCTCAAGAAAGCGGAGAAAGATACGTACCGCCACCGCTTCTCGGAGTTACTCAACCGCCAGGGCGACTTTGACAGCAGTATCCTACAAGAGTTCGACTTTGCCTATAAAGACACCAAGGCGTTGCTGGACACCCAACCGCATCTGATCCGGTGCGATGAAACCCGGCCCCTGGTGACGGTGAAATATACGGGAGTGTAGGTGCCGCTCACCAGAATCTAGCACGAGGAGGTGCTAGGTGCTGGTGGGCTAAATGGCCTTCGAACAGGTTCATGGCCAGTAGTTAAGCTCGACGCAGCTATTGAACGTGCTCGAAAGATGTTATGCCGGTTACCGGTGCGCTATAACGTTCTGCAAACGCTTCTTCACAGGACGTTATAGGAAAAGGCCTTCCGGAGTACTACGGCATTCGCCACGTTACACCCGGCGTAGAAGCGCCGCGCGGTGGCTTCGGCGGCGTGCAGGGCCTTGGAGCGGCTGCCCCCGGCTTGGCCGGCAAAGAGCGCCACGAGGACCAGCAGATGATATGTCAGACCCCGGAAGATGCGCCTAGGGTAAAACGCCGAAGCAGCGTGGCCCGTTACACCCCAAACTTCCCGTCTAACTCCTTCCCATGCCTACCCTCCTTGGCACCCTGCGCACCGGCACCAGCGGCATCGTCGTGCCGGGCCCAAAGGCCACCTTTCCCGAGGCCTACCAAGCCACGAGCCGCCTCACCTACTATGCCACCCTATTTAACTCGGTGGAGATCAACAGCACCTTCTACCGCATCCCCCAGCCCAAAACATTTGCGGCCTGGGCCGCGGAAACCGGCCCTGGGTTTGCCTTTACCCTCAAGCTGTGGCGCGATATCACGCACACCAAGACGCTGGCCGAGGACCTCTCCGGCCTGGTCCGCTTCATCGAGGCCGCCCGGGAGCTAGGCCCCAAAAAGGGCTGTCTGCTCCTGCAGTTCCCGCCCAGCAACACTATTCGCCAGCTACCCGCCGTCCGTGCCTTATTGCAGGCGCTGGCCGCGGCAGACCCCGCTCACGAGTGGCGCAAAGCAGTGGAGTTTCGCCACCCCAGCTGGCAGGCCGAGGAGACGTTTGAGCTGCTGGACCAGCACGGCGCTAGCCTGGTGCGGCACGACAAAGGTGCCGCCCGCAACGCTCGGCTCAACGAGGGGGCGGACTTTGTCTACCTGCGCTTCCACGGCCCGCAGGGAAACTACCGGGAGTCCTACGAGCGCGACTTTCTGCACGAGCAGGCCGAGCAGATCCACGACTACCTGCTAGAGGGGAAAGACGTGTATGCCTACTTCAACAATACCATGGGTGCCGCGTTTGCCAATGCCCAAGACCTGCAGCGGCTGGTCGCGGAGCGGGCCTGAGCCGTACGACGCGCGTCCGGGGCCGGGTGGCGTTGATTTCCAGGTCCAAGTCATGGTAAACCACAGCGCGGGTCTGTCTGGGTAAATCCTGCTTATTATTTACTTGCTTTAGACTGCAAGAGCGCAGACAATTACATCTTAACCAGTAAATACCGAAGCCTATAAATGTGTAGGTAAATCTACTTGTGCGTGT
>NZ_CP141189.1 GCF_035609205.1 Hymenobacter sp. GOD-10R | reverse complement strand
AAACGGCTTGGCTTTCCTCGAAGGCTTGCTTTAACGCGTAAGCGCTCACGAAATTCTCTTCGCTTTCCTGAACTAGGTGGTGCATTTCCATTTTGATGAAGTCATTAGCGGCGCGACCGGTGAGATAGTTGATCAGGTGTTGGTACTGCACAATCGTTTCCCGCACCAGCGGATGAGCCACGGCCACCTGCCTGCATTTCTCTAACCATTCGACAATATCCGTGCGGTAAGAGAATAGCTGGTAATCCGTGGGCAGGAGCTTTCCCGCTCCCCATTCCGTAGGCTCCGTCCCCTCAAGGGTCAAGTACACCAAATGCGCGTTTTTGCGGTATGCTTGGTAGCGTTCGAGTTGATTGAGCTGATCCTGCGCGTAAATCTTATTCTCGATAAACAGGTATTGTCCGGCCGATTCCAGATAGATATCGATGCGGCCGCCCTGCAGGTAATCTGTTGTTACTCGACCAATATCGTACTCTACCAACACGCGAGCCTTGTCCGTTTGAAAACCCTCAACGCCAATCGCTTCCAGGAACAGCTTGAGGAACGCATCACGGAGACCATGACTACCGGCTGGATTCAGCAACTCGCCCAGAAAGGCGGAATGCAGGCGAACTTCGCGCGTCTCTAAACCCAGAACGCGAAAGATGTTAAAGTTCTCGCCGCTGAGCAGCGTCATCTTCTCCTGAGTGCGTTGCAAAGTGGAAGCTTGGTTCAACAATCGATTCACGATCATATGAAAGTCCACGAGGTAAGTGGCCCGCAAGTAACGGATTCGCTTGCTAGCAAGCACTGCAACGCTCCCCACAATTTCATGCTAGTAAGGTTCTGGTCACAACGGGACGAAAAATTTTGGTAAGCCACAACGTATTGCATCTGAGCGCGTTTCGTTTTTGCCTCAACGAATGTCCATTTTTCTAGACGGGCAAGACATGACTCTTGCCATGGTCCTAGTAGGGTGTAAGAATACTGTCCGCAAAAACAGCTTGCTTTCAAGCACCAGGGCTTGTTACAGTTTCATTCTTTCCCTGTAGTCCAGCCCACACCTCGTCTGCTAGTTCAACTAAGTTACGGCCATCTGCTAAGCACCAGTGCCGTCCTGCCTGCATACCCGCCGGTCGTACCCCCGCCGGATGATAGTGCTCGAAAATAGTCTGCGTGAGATTCATGAGAGAATAAGCTTGTCCATTATGGAGCCAACGTACGGTATAACTTTTCCCTTGCCGGGGCAATACTTCTGCTCGGAACTGTGCATCGTTGGTCGCCGCCTTACTAGCCGAATCGACATACGAGGGCAGCTTATCGCGCAAGTAGATGCTATCGCCTACCGCTAAGTACCCGTTCTCCATCAGAAGCTTGAACGTTTCTGGCCGGCCACTTTGGACCACGTGCTGTTCGCGGCCTTCTTCTTTCTGCTGGAGCTCAATCAGGTATTGTTTGGCTTCCTGCAGGGGAATGATTTTAGTTGGAACCACGACCACGTTGGAGCCCACTTTGTAGGGAACAATGCGCACGCAGGAAATATCGAGGCCTACCTGGTTGAGCCACAACACTGTGGTGGTTAGTTCTGTAGAGAAGTTTTCAGAGCACAGAATAATACGAGGCCGGTTAGATAGCTCCTCAAACGTTTCGTTCTCGCTGATGAACTCTTGGATCTGTTCCCGGGCTCGATCCGTATTGGCGTCGGCCTGCTGTAAATACTTCTGCTGGTAATGCACAAAGTACGGCAGGAGTCGCTCGATGGTCATGGATGAGACCATCGCTGCATAGCGTAACGCTTGTAAGTCCGCGTAGCTGGCTAACCCGTCACGCTTCAACTCGACTATTACTAAACTGCCCCGACGATCAAGGGCCAAGATATCCAACCGGTCAGCACTTTGCTTAAACCGATCGAATTCCATACTGACGACCAGTAGATCTTCCCCCAACACTTCTGGTGCTTGGCGCACCCATTCTTGAATATGCGTTCGCTCCCAAATGGATAACGCCGTGAAGGTGCCCGCCTCCACCTTAGCGAATTGATCAGGATTTTGATTAGGTATGACTAGTAGCATAGAACAAACAAAGTAAGAATGATATAGAGAGCAGGCTAAATTCGGGTTTAGGGTGTGAATCCGTGCAATAAAGAGGAAAAAACGAATTATATAACTGCACGCCAATTGGCGGCACTCAGCCAGATAGTGCCCCAGCCCTATCTATAGGTCGGAATTGTCTATTGACTGTTGCAGTCGGCGTAGATGATCAGGTGAGGCATGCGTTATACTTATCTTCATCGCCTATTCTACCGATATTGTGCCGCCAAGCTGCAGAAACGTTGAGTCAGCTCCTGATGGCGTTTGCGCGTCTATGCTCCGCTTACGTGTCTTTAAAGATAAATTATCACTGTTTAGCTTCGGCAAATAGCCCCTATCTACATGGTTAACGAAGCACAAATAGAAAGTAGCTTTATCAGCGACCTCACCCGCCTCAAGTACACTCCCCGACCTGACATCCGCGACCGAGCTGCGCTGGAGGCCAATTTCCGCCAGAAGTTTGAGGCGCTGAACCGCGTGAAGCTTTCCGATGCGGAGTTCAGCCGCCTGCGCGACGAAATCGTGAACCCCGACGTGTTCCAGGCGTCGAAAACCTTGCGCCAGCGCAACGCCTTTACCCGCGAAGATGGCACGCCGCTGCATTACACGCTTGTCAACATCAAAGAATGGTGCAAGAATGAGTTTGAGGTAGTGAACCAGCTGCGTATCAATACTGAGAGCAGCCACCACCGCTACGACGTGCTGCTGCTGCTCAACGGTCTGCCGCTGGTGCAGATTGAGCTGAAGACGCTGCAAGTATCGCCGCGCCGCGCCATGCAGCAAATCGTGGAATACAAAGCTGACCCTGGCAACGGGTATACCAATACGCTGTTGTGCTTTATCCAGCTCTTCATCGTCTCCAACCGCAGCAGTACCTTTTACTTCGCCAACAACCGCGCTCAGCACTTTGCCTTCTCGGCCGACGAGCAGTTTCTGCCTGTGTATCAGTACGCGGCCGAAGACAACCGCAAAATCACCCAACTCGGCGAATTTGCCGATACATTCTTGACCAAGTGCACGCTGGCGGAGATGATTAGCCGCTACATGGTGCTGGTGGAAAGTGAGCAGAAGCTGTTGGTCATGCGCCCCTACCAGGTCTACGCCGTAAAGGCCATTGATCAATGCATCCGCCAGAACCGAGGGAATGGCTATATCTGGCACACTACCGGTAGTGGCAAGACTCTCACCTCGTTTAAGGCCTCTACCCTGCTCAAGGACAACCCCGACATTGAAAAATGTCTCTTCGTGGTCGACCGCAAAGACTTGGACCGCCAGACTCGCGAGGAATTTAACAAGTTTCAGGAGGGCTGCGTGGAGGAAAATACCAACACGGGGGCCTTGGTACGACGGCTGCTTTCCACCGACTATGCCGACAAGGTCATCGTCACCACCATCCAGAAGCTCGGCATCGCCCTCGACCCTAGCCACCGTCAGGACTACAAGGGACAACTGCAACCGCTGCGCGACAAACGCGTGGTACTCATCTTCGACGAATGCCACCGCTCGCAGTTCGGCGAAAACCACAAAGCCATCAAGGAATTTTTCCCCAATGCCCAGCTCTTTGGCTTCACTGGTACGCCTATTTTCGAGGAGAATGCCATCTACACGCAGGTCGATAGTACCCGGCCCGACCCGGTGACGGGGGAACTGGCCGCATCGTACCAGACCACGGAAGACATTTTCCAGCAGCGCTTGCACGCCTACACCATCACCCACGCCATTGAAGATAAGAATGTGCTGCGCTTCCACGTTGACTACTTCAAGCCCGACGGACAGGCCAGCCCGAAGCCCGGCACTAATCTGGCCCGGCATGCCGTAGTGGATTCCATCCTGGCGAAGCACGACGCAGCCACCCTCCAGCGCCGCTTCAACGCGGTGCTCGCCACTCAGAGCATCAACGACGCCATTGCCTACTATGACCTGTTCAAGCAGCAGCAAGCAGAGCGGCAGGTCGCCGATCCTGACTTCAGACCCTTGAACATTGCTTGCGTGTTCTCGCCGCCCGCCGAGGGCAACGCCGACGTGCGGCAGATTCAGGAAGACCTGCCCAACGAAAAGCAGGACAACCAGGAAGATCCCGACGGGAAGAAGGTAGCCCTCAAAACGATCATCGCCGACTACAATGCCCAGTACGGCACCAACCATAGTATTGGCGAGTTCGACCAGTACTACCAGGATGTGCAACTACGCATCAAGGCCCAAAAGTGGCCGGTGGCCGACTATCCGCGTCGGGAGCGTATCGACCTCACCATTGTGGTGGATATGCTGCTCACCGGCTTCGACTCGAAGTACCTCAACACCCTGTACGTCGATAAGAACCTCAAGCACCACGGCCTTATCCAGGCGTTTTCGCGAACCAACCGTGTCCTCAACGATACTAAGCCCTACGGCAACGTGCTCGACTTCCGGCAGCAGCAGCCCGCCGTGGACACGGCCATTGCCCTATTCTCAGGCCTTGAAAACAAGCAGGACCCCAAGGAAATCTGGCTCGTAGACCCTGCTCCGGTGGTGCTGCAACGCTACGAAACCGCCGTGCAGCAGCTCGAAACGTTTATGCAAGCCCAGGGCCTACCCGTCGCGCCTGAGGAGGTGGCCAACCTGAAAGGCGACGCCGCCCGTGGCCAATTTATCGAGAAGTTCAAGGAAGTGCAGCGCCTGCGCACCCAGCTCGACCAGTACACCGACCTAGGCGACCCCGAAAAGGCGAAGCTTGAAACCCTGCTGCCCACCGACGACCTGCGCGCCTTCCGGGGTCAGTACCTGGAAGTAGCTAAAGACCTGCGCTACAGGCAGGGCCAGGGCCCTGGTACCGGCGGCGACCAGAGCGTGGAGCAACTCGATTTTGAGTTCGTGCTTTTCGCCTCGGCCGTCATCGACTACGACTACATTATGGGCCTGATGGCCGCCAGTACCGGGTCGGGGCCGAAGAAGCAGAAGATGACGCGCGAGCAAATCATCGGTCTGCTGGGCTCCAGTGCCAACCTCATGGACGAGGCCGACGACCTAGCTGACTACTTTGCCAACCTGCCCACCGACCGAGGCTTCACCGAAACCGAAATCCGTGAGGGCTTCGACACCTTTAAAGCCGCGAAAACGGCCGACGAGCAGACCACCATTGCCCAGCGGCACGGCCTAGCCCCGGAGGCCCTCACGGCCTTTGTAGCCGGTATTCTGCGCCGCCTGATTTTCGACAGCGAAGCCCTGGGCGACCTGCTGGCCCCGCTGAGCCTAGGCTGGAAAACCCGCGCCGCCAAAGAAAAGGAGCTGATGGCCGACCTGATTCCGCTGTTGAAGAAAATTGCCCAAGGGCGCGAAATATCCGGCCTGAAAGCATATGAGTAGTAGCCTTGCGACCGACAACCAGCCGGCATTTGACGAGCTGCTGTACCGCATTCGGCAGACGCGGCAAGCGGTGTTTGCGCAGGCTAATACCGCCCTTATGGAATTGTACTGGTCAGTGGGCCAGGTTATCAGCCAGAAAGTGCACCGAGAGGCCTGGGGCAAAGGCGTGGTAGCCGAGCTGGCCCGCCATATTGCCCAGCACGCGCCGGAGATAAAGGGCTTTAGCGACAAAAACCTGTGGCGCATGAAGCAATTCTACGAGACCTACGAGGGAGACGCAATTCTCTCACCACTGGTGAGAGAATTGCCCTGGACGCACAACACCATTATCTTCTCGCGCTGTAAAAGCCGGGAGGAACGGGCATATTATCTGCGAGCCATGGTGGCGGAGAAGTGGAATAAGCGGGAATTGGAACGCCAGCTAGATGCCGCGCAATTCGAGCGTAGCAAGCTAGGAGCAAAACTCTCACCAGTGGTGAGCGGATTACATCCGGACATTCAGGGCGTGTTTAAAGACAATTACGTCCTTGAATTCTTGGGCCTGCCCGAAGAACACGGCGAAGCAGACCTGCAACGCGCTCTGCTCCACCGCATGAAGGCGTTCATCCTGGAGCTGGGCAGCGACTTCATCTTCGTGGGCGAGGAATATCGGCTGCAAGTGGGTAACCAAGATTTTTACCTTGACCTACTGTTTTTTCACCGGGGCTTGGCGGCACTGGTGGCCTTCGAGCTAAAAGTGACGAAATTTTCGCCCGAACACTTGGGCCAGCTTAACTTTTACCTCGAAGCGCTCGACCGCGATGTGAAAAAGCCGCACGAAAACCCTAGTATCGGAGTGCTGCTGTGCCGCGACAAAGACGAGGAAGTGGTAGAGTACGCCCTCTCGCGCCAACTCTCGCCCGCGCTTATCGCCCAGTACCAACTCCAACTACCCGACAAAAAACTGTTGCAGGCTCACCTGCACGAAATCCTAAGCCGCGAGCTGCCGGCCAACAACGACAACCAATGAGTAACGAAACGAAGAAGACGGCGCTGCCGAAACTGAGATTTCCGGAGTTCCGGGGGGTGGGAGAATGGGAAGAGAAGGCTCTTGGAGATGTTTGTGAAGTTTTGAACAACCGCCGCAAACCCATTACAGGCAGCTTTAGAGAGAAGGGACAATACCCTTATTATGGTGCGAGCGGTATTGTCGACTATGTCAAGGATTTCATCTTTGATGAAAGATTACTGTTGGTCGGTGAAGATGGGGCTAAATGGGGTGCATTTGAAGACACAGCATTTATCGTAGCTGGCAAATACTGGGTTAATAATCATGCTCACGTTTTGCGGCCGAGAGAGATAAATGAAATTCTTCTTGAGAAGTATTTAGTAAAGCTTAACCTAGCCCCGTACGTTACAGGTGCAGCGCCTCCTAAGCTTACACTAGGAAAACTTAAAACGATTCCCGTTCCAGTTGCTCCAACACGAGCCGAACAGCAAAAAATAGCTGATGCCCTTTCGTCCCTCGACGACCTTATAACCGCACAAAGCGCCAAGCTAGCTGCCCTTCAAGCTCATAAGCGGGGCCTGATGCAGGGACTCTTTCCCGCCGAAGGAGAAACGGTGCCGAAGGTGCGGTTTCCGGAGTTTCAAGATTCGGAGGAGTGGGAAGAGAAGACGTTGGGGGATATTGCAACATTTAGCTCCGGTGGCACCCCATCTAAAGATAAACCCGAATATTGGGACGGAGATACACCTTGGGTTAGCGCCTCGTCAATGCACGATTATGTTATTGACAAGTCAGAGCTATATATAACAGACGTTGCAAAAAAAGCCGGCGCAGCCATTGTAGGCGAAGGTGTATTGCTTCTACTTGTTCGTGGAAGTATGCTTTTCAAACGCATTCCTATGGGAATTACTGCAAGGGAAGTTGCTTTTAACCAAGATGTGAAGGCCTTGCATCTTGACAAGAGCATTGCTCCATTGTATTTGCTATACTATCTGGTTTCATCTGAAAGCTTATTGCTTAGTAAAGTCAGTGCTACTGGAATTGGTGCAGGGAAACTTGATACCTCTGAATTAAAGCAATTTCCGGTTTTTATTCCATCTCCAGCCGAACAAGAAAGAATAGTTGAGTGCCTTTCATCCATCGATGACCGCATCACCGCGCAAACTCAAAAAATACAAGCACTCAAACTCCACAAAAAAGGCCTAATGCAGGGCCTGTTTCCTGCTCTTACGGCCACTGAGGCATGAACCTAACCGAACTGGCAACCCAACTGCGCGCCACGCTGGCGACGAAGAAGTACGTGCTGCTGTATGCCTACAACGGCACGGGCAAAACGCGCCTATCGGGGGCGTTCAAAGATTTGGGGAAAACTGTCGAATCGGCCGATACGCTCTACTTCAATGCCTTTACAGAAGACTTGTTTTCCTGGCACAATGACCTAGAAAACGACACTGAGCGCCGGTTAGAGCTGAACACCGAGTCGCGCTTCTTCAACGGGCTGCGGGAGCTGGAGATGGACAACCGCATCCGCCCACTCCTGCAGCGCTACGCCGATTTCGACTTCACCATCGACTACGACGGAGGCTTCGTCCACTTTCACCGCGATGTCCGGGTGGAGGAGGCCACGGAGCGCGTCGACTTCATCAAGGTCAGCCGGGGCGAGGAAAATATTTTCATCTGGTGCTTCTTTCTAGCAGTGGCGCAGCTAGCCATTGATGGCGACGAAGCAGGCCCCTACAGCTGGGTGAAATATCTCTACATCGATGACCCTATTTCGTCGCTCGATGACAACAATGCCATTGCCGTGGCAAGCCACCTAGCCCAATTGCTCAAAGGCAGCCATACCCTCAAAACCGTCATTTCCTCGCACCACACGCTTTTCTTCAACGTGATGTGCAACGAGTTGAAGAGCGCGGTCAAGTACTTCCTGAGCCGCAATGCCGTCGATGGCTCCTACACGGTGCGCGACACGACCGAAACTCCGTTCTTTCATCACGTTTCCCTTATCCGCGACCTGCATCAGGCCGCTACTGCCCCCGATGGCAAGCTGTACACCTATCACTTCAATATCCTGCGCGGTATTCTAGAGAAAACGGCTAGCTTCCACGGATTCAGCAACTTTTCGGCCTGCATCCGGCAGACCAACGACGACCCAGAGGGCATCGTGCACGCCCGCATCATCAACATCCTGAGCCACGGCAACTATTCGCTGTTTGAGCCTCGGGAAATGCAGCCCGAAAACCAGGAATATTTCCGCCGCATTCTGGCCGACTTCATGGCCAATTACCGCTTCAATCCGGAAATCTTTCCGGAAGCAAGCGCAGCCACTACATAAGTATGAGTACCCAACAACAAAGCCAACAATTAGGTAAAACACTCTGGGCCATTGCCGACCAACTGCGGGGCGCGATGAACGCCGACGACTTCCGCGATTACATGCTGTCGTTCCTCTTTCTGCGCTACCTCTCCGACAACTACGAAACCGCCGCCCGCAAGGAGCTGGGCACCGACTACCCCGCCCTGCCCACCGGCGACCAGCGCGCGCCACTGGCCGTATGGTACGCCGCCAACGCGGCCGATGTGCCCGAGTTTGAGCAGCTCATGCGCCGCCGCGTGCACTACGTAATTGAGCCCCAGCACCTCTGGAGCCACATCGCTGAGCTAGCCCGTACCCAGAACGACGAGTTGCTGAAGACCCTCGGCGAAGGCTTCAAGTTCATCGAAAACGAATCTTTCGACAGCACCTTCCAGGGTCTGTTTTCCGAAATCAACCTCAATTCCGACAAGCTCGGGCGCACTTACGCCGAGCGCAACGCCAAGCTCTGCACCGTCATTCAGAAAATCTCGGAAGGCATCCGCGACTTCTCAACCGATGCTGACACCCTGGGCGATGCCTACGAGTACCTCATCGGCCAGTTTGCGGCCGGCGGCGGCAAGAAGGCCGGCGAGTTCTACACGCCCCAGCCCATCTCCACCATCCTGTCCGACATCGTGGTGCTTGACAGCCAGAACCCCGCCGCTGGCAAGCGCGCTAAGCTAGAGCGGGTGCTGGATATTACCTGTGGCTCAGGCTCGCTGCTGCTCAACGTGCGTAAGCACATGGGCCCGCACGGCATCGGCAAGATTTATGGCCAGGAAAAGAACATCACCACCTATAACCTGGCGCGCATGAATATGCTGCTCCACGGTGTGAAGGACACCGAGTTCGACATTCACCACGGCGACTCCCTCAAAAATGATTGGGACCTGCTCAACGAGCGGAACCCGGCCAGAAAGATGGAGTTCGACGCCATTGTGGCCAATCCGCCCTTTTCGTATCGCTGGGAGCCCACCGACGCCCTAGGCGAAGATTTTCGCTTCAAGAGCTATGGCCTCGCCCCCAAGTCGGCTGCCGACTTTGCTTTCCTACTGCATGCCTTCCACTTCCTCAGTTCCGAGGGCACGATGGCCATTATCCTGCCCCACGGCGTGCTATTCCGGGGCGGGGCCGAGGAGCGCATTCGCACCAAGCTGCTTAAGGACGGCCACATTGATACCGTCATCGGCCTACCCGCCAACCTGTTCTTCAGTACCGGCATCCCCGTTTGTATCCTGGTACTCAAGAAATGTAAGAAGCCCGACGACGTGCTCTTCATCAACGCCAGCGAGTACTTCGAGAAAGGCAAGCGCCAGAATTTCTTGCGCCAGTCCGACATCGACAAAATAGTAGCTACTTACCGCGAACGGAGTGAAGAAGACCGCTACGCCCGCCGCGTGCCGATGACCGAGATTGACCAGAATGGCTACAATCTCAACATCTCGCGCTACGTGAGCACCGCCACTGCTTCCGAGGAAATTGACCTGCAGGCCGTGCACCAGCAGCTGGTACTCATTGAGCAGCAGGCTGCCGAGGCCGCCCGTCGGCATAACCAATTTTTGCAGGAGTTGGGCCTCCCACTCATTTAACTAGACAATAGCAATACAGTAACTGGGTAAAGAACTTCATGCTTCGACTACGCTCAGAATGAAGTTCTTTACCCAGTTATTTATAACCGATACTTAGAAGTAGATCCGATTAAGCAATTCTTTCGCAGTGGACACACTTAGTTACTAACTATTTTAGATAATACTTGTTAACTTACCCTTATACCGCAGCTTCACGCGTCTCACCTTCTATTACTTATGGCCGCTTCTAGTCAGCATTCGCTTTCCGGCCTGTTCCGCTTTACGCTGTTTGCGACCTCTTATGCCCCCCTTTTTGGTCTTATCGCCTTTAAACAGCTCAATGATAATCCTGATTTTCTGCATTGGGGCGGCTTTAACTTAGTTGCGCTAAAAATCTGGGCCACCAATTATTTGCTCTCAACAATTTTGCTAATTGTGATAGCAAATAGTCTAATTGGATTAATCTACTTTTTACATCTGCTTCGCCAACGTACTGTAAACAACGGCAACCCCATTCGACTGGTAGCTGTGCGTAACCGTAACAGCGAAGCCATTGGCTATATCGGTAGTTACATCATTCCCTTCCTATTTCAAAGCTATAAGACCTTATACGAGAATGCAGCCACTGTTCTATTACTTGGCTTAGTGTACCAGATTTACATCCATTCTACGCTTCTGCTCATCAACCCGCTGCTTACTTTGCGTTATTCGTTGTATGAGGTTGATTTTAAAGATGCTTCTGCAGTGCCGAAAACCGGAATGCTCATCATCAACAATCGCTATCTCGAAGCTGACGATTTGATTCGTATCTATCCGGTGGGCCCCCGCCTTTATTTTGGTTTGGTTTAATCTATTCGCTGTATGCCAATTCCTTCTGCTACGCCTACTCCCGACGATTACGGGTTAGTTGATTTGGTAGCTGACATCCGACAGTTTCAGCCCCGCCACGTTCAGATTTATCTGATAACGCGCCAGCTAAAGCCAGGAGTGCCTGTGCGGAGCCGAGCCTACAATCGGTTTGACTTTCAACCTTACCGTGTTGATGCCGACGCAGAACTCCAAACCTTCGTGCTGGACCGCGTGAACGTGCGCATGGCTACGTTTGTAGACCAGAATTACGAGCTTACTCCTTTTGAGGTATTTCCAGCCGAAGAAAATCGTATAGTCTTCCGCAGCCCCCGCCAAGGCGATGTCGGCGCTTTCCGCAATCTGATTGATACCATGACTGGTGAATCGGCCTCCCTCAGTCAGCAGACTGGGGCCGACGAGCCTCGCCTCACTCGCGATAATGCCGAGAGTATTCTCCCTCAGGTATGGGCCTACTGCGTCAAATTTCAACCAGACGACCCCGCCCATGCACCCTTCTGGTGCTTCCAGCGCTACTCATCTTCCCGTATCGCGGGCCTTGATGCCAAAAAGCGTGTACTAAATTTCACGTCCAATACCCAGCTACACCTGCTCACGGGACCTACCTTCATTTTCGAGTGCTACATCAACTGCCTGTTTCATCAGGATCAGTTTTACATTTTTGACAAAGATAAGTTTGAGCAAATTGCCGGCCTAGACGAGCAATATCAGCAACGCGCTGAGGAAATTATTACCACTATGACTGCCACTAGTGGAATTAGCGGCCTGGAGCACCTAGCCGAAGCCTGCGCCAAAAACTCTCTGTTTCGCAACCGTCTCATTCAGCTTAGCAACCGGGGCCTACTCACCACCATCGATTCCGGGCGCTTGGCTAAAATGTTGGCTACTGCTCAAAAGCACAGCAAACGGCTTCCCTTAGATGCAGCAGGCAACATCAGCCTGTCATGCGTGCAGGATGCTAAATTGTTAGCTGATCTGCTTGATGATGCCTTCTTAGAAAGCGACCAAACTGGTTATCTATATAATGCTTCGCGAAAGAAGCGAACAGTAGTATAAACTTCTGTTATCAACCTACTCGCAACTTGTTCTTTAGTGCTAGCATTCTCGTCTGCACCCTAGTGCTGTGACCTCATTCCATTTACTGAACGAAAATCAGGCGTTCTAGAGCTCGATAGTATTGGCAACAGCCATTACCGTCGAGCTCTAGAACGCCTGATCCTAGGGCGCTAGTTACAACGGGGCGAAAAATTGCGGTAAGACTCTCATTATCTCACTAAGCAGCTTGAAAGTGACTCATTGAGTGAGGAGACGACAAGCAAGGGCGCTTATCTGAACGCGAAAGGGTACTTTTTACTTGACCGCCACTTGCTTACTAAAAACGACGTTTTCCGGCGACGCGCTGGTCCCGCCGAAAATCTTCGCTAACCTACCCATCAAACCGTCTTGTTACCTTATCCCACGAAACTATGTTCGTGTATCTTCACGCTTGTGACTTTTGAGATACGTTGCACCTTGTAAAAGCGAGTAACTGGTTGATGTTTCTTACTTAATTGAATTGTTCAAATTGGAGAAGTGGTCAGGCCTTTGGCGCCGAAGACTTTCTCTTAGTAGATGTGCGCACCCGGCCTAGGTGAAGTCTACAAGCCGGAGTTCTGATCATGGGAGAACACACGGGCCTAGCCAATCTCCCTTCTCTATAGTACACCTTTCTCATCGAAGAGAGAAGAAGTTTGTACTCAGCTAACTGTACAACTTTACTGAACCATTTTCAGGCCCTTCCACCGCTCCCAACTGCCCCTTTTCTCAAGCGGCCAGTTGTTCACTTAAAGGAGGCTACCTGAACCAACAAAACTGGTAAAACCTGTCATTCCATTTCAGGACAAGACACCTAGCCCACGTGGATAGCAGACTACAACCCTAGCAACGCTAATCGCCAGCCTCAGAAGCTTATGCCTGCCACCTGCTTTGCTCCTCAGCATAGGTAGCGCGCACGGCCTCTTTTTCGTAGTCGGTGGCCAGCGTTTCATCAGCGTGCTGGAGCAGGAGCTGGGCCTGCGCCCCGATAATCACTTTACGCTCGGCGGTGCGAGCGGCCTCGCCCACCTGGGCCAGCGCCCGCAGCAGCCGCCGAAACAGCGCGTGATTGCCTTTGGAGTTAATGCGCACCAGGTCAAAAGCCAGCTTCACGTAGCCGGCGAAGTCGCGGGCCGGCACCTGCACCAGCACGTTGTCGTTCGTTTCGGTGGTGCGGAGTGTGGCTGGAAACGGCCGCCCAGCCAGCTGCTGGACCAGCAGCCCCAGGTGGTCGACGGCCATGATGGCCGTGGTGGTATCGTTGATGCCGGGCGAAAGGGCTTTGAGGGCAATATCCACTAGCTGCTGCACGCCAAAGGCCACATCCTGCCCGATGCTGCGGTGCGACTCCAGCACTATGCAGCGGGCCAGGGCTGCCTGGTCGGCCTCGCTCAGGGGGGCGGCTGGCGCTTGCAGCTGGTAGCTAACTAACGTGTTGCCTTCGCCCACAAATGCGCCGATGGGCTGGGCTACCCGTAGCCAGGCCCGGTGCTCGGTGCCCCAGGCCAGCAGCGCGTCCGCCTCAATGCGCTGCACGTAGCCTGTATTAGTAGCGGGCACGGGCTGCCAGCCGGGCCGGGCGGCGGCCTCGCGCCAGGCGGCTTGCTGGGCCGGGGTAGAGGCGGGCTCCCCCAGATTTTCGGGAAAAAGTTCCTTAACGGCCTCCCGGCTTTGGCGGCTGATGCGCTGCAAAATGGTGTCGGTTTGCAGCGATTCGGCGATGTGGTGGATGAAGTAAATGAGGGCTGCCACGCCGCCTAGCGCCAGGCCTAGCCCGACCATGACGGCGGTGCTGGGCACGAATTTCTGCTCGTCGGTGCCCCGGATGGTGCCCAGCACCAGCAGGCAGTAGGCAAATACGCCCACGAAGTAGCCCATGACCACTTGGTTGCCTCGGTCGCGCATAAAGTTGCGCAGCACCCGGGGCGAGTACTGGCTGCTAACCTGCGAAATGGTGGACAGCGTGAGTGAAAACACCAGTGCCGCTACCGTCAGCATCGAGCCAGCTACGGCCGTGAGCATGCTGCGCGAGCCCTGCGCACCCACCCCAAAGAGCAGCGGAAACTTCTTGCCCCCATCGAACGAAGTGCGGCTATCGAACTCAATTAGCCCGTAGGCCAGCCCGCACGAACCTAAAACGAGCAGGGTAGGCACAAACCACAGCGAATCGCGTAGGCGCTGCCAGGAACGGTGAAATAAGGAGAGCATAGGCAGAAAGTGGAGGAGTTTACTACCCTGGTGTACGACTACGCCCTAGATTTCGCCGGTTGAACTGGAGCCGGTATTTTTGGCAACAGTTGCGTAAGCCTAGCTGAAGTTGGAGCAGTAGCGTGCGCGAATCACTTCTTTTAGCTTCCTTATTTACAACCTGAAAGACTGCACTACGGTCCTCTGTTCTACCCTCTTTTCCCGCTTCCCTCTCTATGACTTTCGCTGCTCTCCGCTGGCTACGCGCGCACTTCGACTTATCATCGGATATGGCTGACCCGGCCGAAATCATGACTGATGTCGAGGACGGGCTGGTATTCAAGGGTACCAACCTGTGGGTGCTCATCTTCGCCATTCTGGTCGCGTCAGTCGGGCTCAATGTTAATTCTACGGCCGTCATTATCGGGGCCATGCTTATTTCGCCGCTCATGGGGCCGATTGTGGGCATCGGCTTCGGGGCCGCCACCGTGGAAGTCGATTTGATACGGCGGGGCCTGAAAAACCTGCTGATTGCCGCTAGCCTTAGCCTGCTGGTATCGGCGGCGTATTTCAAGCTCACGCCCCTCACCGATGCCGGCTCCGAGCTGCTGGCCCGCACCTCGCCCACCACCTGGGACGTGGCCATTGCCTTGTTTGGCGGGGCGGCCGGGGCCATTGGCTTCACCCGCCGCGAGCGCGGCAACGTGGTGCCTGGCGTGGCCATCGCCACCGCCCTCATGCCGCCGCTGTGCACGGCCGGCTACGGGCTGGCCACCCTGCACTGGAGCTATTTGTTTGGGGCGCTGTATTTGTTCTTTATTAACTGCGTGTTTATCAGCGTATCCACCTTTTTAGTGGCCCGCATTTTGCCGCTGCCCCAGCACCAGTTCGACAGCGGCCGGCGTGGTCGGTGGGTGAACCGGGGCATTTGGGCGGTGGCGCTGCTCACGGCCGGCCCCAGCGTGTACCTGGCGGTGGGCATCGTGCGCAGCACCGTGTTTATGCACAACGCCCAGCAGTTTGTGGACGAGCAGCTGAGCCTACCCGGCACCTACGTGGTCACGCGCCGCGTGGACGCCAGCCCGCGCACCATCAACGTGCTGCTGGCTGGCAAGCACCTCACACCCAACCAACTGCGCACCGCTCGCACCCGCCTGGCCCAGTACCGCCTCGCCGATGCCAGCCTCACCGTGCGCCAGGGCCTAGCCGGCCTCGACTCGACCGATGCCCGCGCCCTGCGCACCAGCCTGCTCGAAGACGTGCGCAGCCGCAACGAGCAAACCCTGGCCGGCTACGACACGCGCCTGGCCCAGCTCCAGCAACTATTGGTGCGGCCCGACAGCGCGGCACCCGCCAACCCCGCCCTGCCGGCCGCCAACACGCTGCTGCGCGAGGTGCAGGTAGAGCACCCTGCCGTGCGCCAGCTGGGCCTAGGCCAGCTGGTGCGCCCCGCTGCCGGCCCCCTGCCCGCCGATACGACCTTGGTCGTCAGCCTCAGCACCAGCGCGCCGCTGCCCGCCGCCGAGCAGCAGCGCCTGCGCCAGTGGCTAGGCCTGCGGGCGGGCACCCGGCAGCCCGTGCAGTTGCTGGTAAACACCCCAGAGCCCCCAGCGCCAAAGTCGGCCTTGGTTAAAAGTTTGGTATAAAGGTTAAACGCCCTTTGCCAAATTAGAACGGACGTTGGGCAGTAAGCTGTGCTAATGCTGCTGCGTCAGCGTCACGCTCTGGTTACCCTATACCTCCTTACTACACTCATTTGGTTGGCCGTAACTTGAGCCGTTTCTGGTACTGCGCCAGCGTCCGCCGTGCCTCGCCGGCGGAGTGTAGACCATTGAGGGAGAGACAAGGAGTTTGGTCTAGATGGTAAGGGGGGCGGCCGGCACGGCTCCGCCCGGCGCACCGAAACACCTGTGTCTGCCACTCCGAAATGCGTCCGACCAATTTCTCGCCGACTTCGTGTCTATCAACCTGCTGCACCTCGGCGTAAACCAGCGCCTTGGGAAGGTAGTATCCGCTTCGTCAGGCTTTCGCTGGGCCTCGCCTCGCTGTACTATATCGGCCTCTGAAAAGCCGAAGTGTTTGCCCCATTCGATTCCAACTCCATTCTTGCCACCGTCATCCTCGGCCCCGACGGCCAGGTGGTCGCCTGCCACGACGGCATGGCCGCGTACTACATCCCCGAGTTCAAGGCCGCGCTGGAGAAGCTGGTTCGGTAAGCGGCGTTGGCAGGGTGGGCGGATGGGTGCCCGAAATGAGCGGGGAGGGTCCGCCCCGAGGTTATAGCAAACTGCCTACCTTGCCGCCATGTCCGATTTTCGTCTGCGCGTATTTGCCACCGTGGCCCGGCATCTGAGCTTTACCAAGGCCGGGCAGGAGCTGTTTGTGAGCCAGCCGGCCGTCACCAAGCACATTCGTGAGCTGGAAGCCCAGTACGGCCAGCGCCTGTTGGAGCGGCGCGGCAACCGCGTGAGCCTCACCGAGGCCGGCCGCCTGCTGCACGCCCACGCCGATGCCGCCGCCGCCGCCCAGCAGCAGCTCGAAGACCAGCTCCTAGCCCTGCGTGACCCCGAAGAGGCCGCCGGCCGCCTGCGCCTGGGGGCCAGCACCACCCTGGCCCAGTACGTGCTGCCGGGGTTGCTGCCCGCCTTTCAGGCCCGCTACCCGCAGGTGCAGCTCTCGTTCCTGAACGCCAATTCCGAGCGCATTGCCGATGCCCTACTACGCGGCGAGCTGGATTTGGGCTTTGTGGAAGGCCGCACCAAAAGCCACGACCTACACTACGAGCTGTTGCTGCCCGACGAGTTGGTGGCCGTGCGCCGCGTCGCGCCCGGTGCCCCGCCCGCCACGCCGCTGTCCTTGGCCGAGGCGCTGGCCCACCCGCTGGTGTTGCGCGAGCGGGGCTCGGGCACGCTGGAAATCCTCGAATTTGCTCTGCGGGCGCAGCACATCAAGCTTAGCAGCCTTTCCGTAGCCCTTTACCTGGACAATACGGAAGCCATCAAGCGCTACCTCGAAGCCGCGCCGGCGGCCCTGGGATTCGTGTCGCGCCGGGCCCTGGACCGCGAGCTGGCGGCTGGGCTGCTCGAAATCGTGCCCATCAAAGGGCTGCACCTGGCCCGGCAGTTCGAGGCACTCTGGGTGCAGGGACAGGTGCTGGCCCGGCCGGCCCAGCGGTTTCTGAGCTTCGTGCAGGGGCAATTCAAGGGAGCCAAATAAAGGCTGGCGATGCCGGATAACCATTCGGTGTCAGCTGGCAGCGGCTGTACTCATACAGCAGGAGGTAAACCGGGTGGTTCGTCCAACGGCAGATTGGTGATGGCGCAGGTCTGCCGGTGCCGTAACAACTGCTGCCGCGACCATCCGGGCGGCTCAAGACTGGCGGGAATTCAAAAAGCAGCTACGCTACAAATAACTTTTGGTTATGCAGGATAACACTATTGGATAACACCTGGTGTAGGGATCCCCGTATATTTGCCACAGAAACCAATCCCTCCCGCTCATGGCACTCCCGGTTCATCTCGCTACTCCCCAGGTTCCCGACTCGCCGCTCGCCCTGGCCCCGGAGACGACCGCCACCGAATTCAACGAAACCACCGGCTTCTTCCGCCACCTGCACACGCCCCGCGTAGCCTTCGGGCAGGACTTCACCGGGAAGCAGGTGGTGTTTGTCCTGTTCTTCGTGTTCTGCCTCACGCCCTGGGCCTCGCCGCCCATTGCCCTGGCCCTGGGCCTGGCGCTGGCCCAGACCATCGGCAACCCCTTCACTACCCAAACCAAAAAGGCCACGGCCAAGCTGCTGCAGTTCTCGGTTATCGGGCTGGGCTTCGGCATGAACGCCCACGCGGCGGTGCAGGCCGGCAAGGAGGGCATCCTCTTCACGGTGGTGTCCATCTTCGGCACGCTGCTGCTGGGCCTGGTGGTGGGCCGGTGGTTGGGGCTGGGCCGGCACGTGGTGCATCTGATTTCGTGCGGCACGGCCATCTGCGGGGGCTCGGCCATCGCGGCCATCGGGCCGGTGCTGCGGGCAAAGGACGAGGAAATGTCGGTGGCCCTGGGCACGGTGTTCGTGCTCAACGCGCTGGCCCTATTTGCCTTCCCGCCCATCGGCCACGCGCTGGCCATGACCCAGAACCAGTTCGGCCTTTGGTGCGCCATTGCCATCCACGACACCAGTTCGGTGGTGGGCGCGGCGGCCGCCTACGGCAATAAAGCCCTGGAAGTGGCCACCACCGTGAAGCTGGCCCGTGCCCTGTGGATTATCCCGATTTCCATCGGCACGGCCATGATTTTCAAGCAGAAGGGCGTCAAGGTGAAAATTCCCTATTTCATCTTCGGCTTCATCGCCGCCATGCTGCTCAACACCTTCGTGCCCGCCGCCAAGCCCCTGGGCCCGGTGATGGTGAACCTGGCCAAAATCGGCCTCACGGTGACGCTGTTTTTCATCGGCGTGGGCCTATCGGCCAAGGTGGTGCGCTCGGTGGGCATCAAGCCCTACGTGCTGGGCATCCTGCTGTGGGTAGTAATTTCAACCGGCTCGCTCTACGTGATTCTGCACACCGTATAAGGCAAAGCGCACGGAGGAAGTTGGACTACCGGAGTAGCTAGAACAACCTCTTTTTCAATGCCATGCGCATCACCAAATACATTCATTCCTGTTTGCTGTTCGAACTCGACGGCCAACAGATTCTTTTCGACCCGGGCAAGTTTTCCTTCATCGAAGGCTTGGTGCACCCCGAGGTTTTCAAAGACGTATCGGTCATCATTATCACCCACAACCACCCCGACCACCTCGATGTGACGGCGCTTCAGAAAATCGTGGCCCTGCGCCAGGCCATTATCATCTCTAACCGCGAGGTGGCAACCGAACTGAAAGCGCACGGCCTCACGGTGCAAATCCACGAGGAAGGTCGCCTAGACTTGGGCGTGTTTCAGCTGCTGGCCCTTCCGGTGCAGCACGAGGCCATTTTCGACAGCCTCTTGTCGCAAATGACCGCCTGGCTGGTGAATGGCAAGGTGCTAAATCCCGCCGACTCTTTTGCTAACAATTTGCTGCCCTTTGCGGGGGTGGAAATGCTCCTGCTGCCCGTCACCGCGCCTTTTCTCACGGAGCTAGTAGTGGCCGATTTCGCCCTGAAAATGCGTCCCAGGCAAATTTTGCCCGTACACGACGGCTACCTCAAGCCCTTCTTCATCCAGCAGCGCTACGAGAACTACGGGCCGTATTTTGAGAAGCACGGCATCGTGTTTCACCGGCTGGCCGAACCGGGCGATGCCATTAGGCGTTGACTTCGACTGCGCCACCATCATCGGTTTTGAAGGAAATGACCGGCTTCGGGGCCACCAATGCGGTTTTGCTGTCCGACAGGTACAGCGTATAGGTAGTGTTAGCAGCCAGCTGCTTGAGGGCCAGCACCATTTCGTCGAGGTCTCCGGTGGGGTAGATGGTGGCCCCGCCGCCCACGCCGGGCTGGCCGCGGCCCGCGCCCGGGGCCAAGTGGGGGCCGCCAGCGGGGCCTCTCGGAGCAGGCCGAACGCACGGCCATCATCGCCGAAACGCTCTACCGCGAGCAGCAGCTCGGCGTCAACGAGATTGCCCAGCGCCTGAGCATCTCCAAGGTCACCCTTTATAAGTACTTACGCCACCGTAAAGTGGTCATCCACGCCCACCGAAAGACGGCAGCTGCCAAGGACGCCGATTAACTTTTGTCCCAAACTTTTAACCAAGGCCAAAGTCCCCGAAGCGCCGACGCTGATATCTTGCTCGCCCTCGCGCCGCCCCCACCCCTTCGGGAGAGGAGGAACTAGCTCTAGTAGCTAGCTTACTCATTGCTGGATTTTTATAACTAAAATTAGTCCCCCCTCTCCCGAAGGGGAGGGGGCTAGGGGGTGGGGTCAGCGCCCACCGAACTGCTATTCTCAAAACATGCTATGCCCCAACGTCTTACTTTTTTATTCTTCGCCACCTGGCTATTACTGAGCCTGCTCAGCCACCCTAGGGCCACCGCCCAGGTGCCCGCCCGCCCCGACTCGGCCCGCGCCCAAATGCTGAGCACCGACACGCGCACCCTGCGCCAGCTCGACTCGCTGCGCCGCCAGACCAGCGCCCGCCTCGGCCAGCTGCAGCAGGAGTTGCTGAGCCTCAAAGACCGCCCCGACCGCGCCCGCGAGCAGCAACTGGCCCAGGAGTTTATCGCCCTGCGCGCTGCCGACTCGCTGCGCCGCACCCAGGCCCGCCGCCACATCGACTCGCTCAAGCTGCGCACCCGCGGCTACCCCGTGGTGCCGCACGAGGACACGCTATTTTACGTCTACACCAAGCTCGGCCCCTTCTCGCCCCGCGAGCGGGCCGCCCTCATCGCCGACAAGGTGCAGCGCCTGGAGGCAAACGTGCGCTACCAACCTGATTCGCTGCGCCTCTACCCCTCCGAGCAAACCATCGACCTCATGTACGGCGAGCTGGTGGTGCAAAGCATTTCCGACAACGACGCCCTCTGGATGAACACCCCGCGCGACTCGCTGGCCCCGCCAGTACCGGGCGCGCATCGTGCGGGCGGTGGCGCAGTACAAGCAGGCGCACAGCGTCCGCAACATCCTCAAGGAAGTGGGGCTGGTGCTGCTGGTGCTAGTGGCCTTTTACTTCGTGGTGCGCTTTGTCAATCAGCTCTTTCGCTGGCTGCAAAGCCAACTCACCCAGCGCGAGGCCACCTGGTTTCGGGGCGTGCACCTAGGCACGTATGAGCTGTTTACACCCCAGCGGGCACTGGCCGTGGCCCTGCTGCTGCTCAACGTGCTGCGCTGGGTGGTCATTTTTCTGGTTATCTCGCTGGTGCTGCCGCTGCTGTTCAGTATCTTTCCCGGCACCCAGGATGTAGCCGATATTCTGCTCGGCTACGTGCTCACGCCGCTGCGCCGCATGGGGCTGTCGCTGTGGCACTACCTGCCCAATCTGGTTACCATCGTGGTCATTGTCACGGTGTTCCGCTACCTGCTGCGGGGCGTGTTTTTCCTGAAGGAGGAAATTCGACTGGGTCGCCTCACCATCGAGGGCTTCTACCCCGACTGGGCCAACCCCACTTACCAGATTGTGCGGGTCATGGTCTTCGCCTTTTTGCTGGTCGTGATTTTTCCGTATTTGCCGGGCTCTGACTCGCCCATTTTTAAGGGCGTGTCGGTGTTTCTGGGCTTCCTGTTCACCTTCGGCTCGGCGGGCTCGTTGTCTAATATCGTGGCCGGGCTGGTGCTCACCTACATGCGCGCCTACAAGCTGGGCGATAGGGTAAAAATCGGCGACGTGACGGGCGACATCATCGAGAAAAACCTGCTTGTGACCCGCATCCGCACCATCAAAAACGAGGAAATCACCATCCCCAATTCCTCGATTATGAGCAGCTACACCACCAACTTCACCAGCGCCGCGCCCACCCTAGGGCTGGTGCTGCACACCACCGTCACTATCGGCTACGACGTGCCCTGGGCGCAGGTGCACCAGCTGCTCATCGCGGCGGCCCTGGGGGCCGAGGGCATCCTGCCCGACCCCCAGCCCTTCGTGCTCCAAACTAGCCTCGACGACTACTACGTCAGCTACCAGCTCAATGCCTACACTCGCGAGGCCAGCCGCCAAGCCGTGCTCTACTCGCGCATCCACCAAAACATTCAGGACCAGTTCAATGAGGCTGGCGTCGAAATCATGTCGCCCCACTACCGCGCCCAGCGCGACGGCAACCAAACCACTATCCCCGCCGATTATCTACCGAAGGACTACGTGGCCCCGAAATTCCGGGTGGACGGTGGGGGTTCTTAAAGAAATAAGCCAACTATTTATGCTGATTTTCTACGAAATCAATCACTTTTGCGTAGTGCCTGTTTTAGTTGCGCTAAAGCCCGAGTAGGAAATGAGTCAGGAAATGGAGAGTGAAATAGCTGAATTTACGGTGCTGGTGCAGCAGCACGGCGTGCACGCCGCCCTGGCCTACCTAAATCAGCGCACTCCGCACCGCTACACGGGCTTGTTTCGCTTCGAGGGCGAGGTGTTGCGCAACGAGCTGCTAGTGGATGGCAACCAGCCGCAGGTGCAGCAGGGCGCCGATGTGCCCATGGCCGTGACGTTTTGCTCATTGGTGGGCCAGCAGCAGGCTCCGCTCGAAATTCTGGACGCCGCCACCGATGCCCAGTTTCGCGGCCTCATCGACACGCCGGTGGTTTCGTACTGCGGCGTGCTCATCCGCGATGCGCAGGGCCAGCCCTACGGCACGCTATGCCACTACGATATGCAGCGCTGCCAGGAGCGCACTACCGACCAGCCGCTACTGGAAGCCGCTGCCGCGCTGCTCTACCGGCAGCGGCACCAGGTTGCTCCTGGTTTGCAGTCAGCTCCCGCCGGTAGCAGCCAAAGCGACCTTTAAGGCTCGCTGCCGCCGTGGTTCCGGCATTAAGCCGGCCCTAAAGCGTCACTGTCGTTGCTTGGGCTCAACAGCAGGACTTCAACTGGCAGCGGATGCTGTTGCTAGAAGTACCTTGGTGCTTGCGGACTAAAAGTCTGCACTGCTTGCTGGGGCGGGGCATTGATAGCCGGATGCCGGTTGGTTACGAGCCAGCAACCAAAGAAATACTGCCCATAAGCACCCATACTTTAGCGCTTTTTCTACCTAGAGTACCCGATTAAAGAAGACAGCTTAAATATTTGTTTAGCAAAGCTTAAGCTTGTCGTTCTATTTAAAAAAATCGACATAGTAGCCGCCTCTTTACTCTTCCTATGCCCGACCTGCCTGCTCCACCGCTGCCCTTTGACGTGGCGGGCTCCGAAGATTTTTCGCGCACGCTGCTCGAAGTTGCCCTCACGGGCTTTATCCTATTTCGGCCGGTGTACGACGCGGCCGGCGCTAGCATCATCGACCTGGCCTACGAGTACCTTAATCCCGTGGCCCAGCAGGCTCTGCAACTGCCCCAGCGGCCCGTCGAGTCGTTTCTGACGTGCTTTCCGATGGCCGGGCCGGCCGGTATTTTCGCCTTTTACCGCGACGCTTTCTTGTCGCGCGACACCCAGCGCGAGGCGTTCGACGTTCAGCACAACGGCCTCGCCGGCTACTTGCACCTGGTGGCCCGGCGGCAGGGCGCGCTGCTGGTCGTCAGCTTTCTTGACACCCGCGACCCGCTGCCGGCCGCCCAGGCGCAGGCCCTGCGCCAGAGCCAGGCCCGCGAAACCGACGCGCGTCACGCCGCCGAGCGCGAGCGCAACCTGCTGCAAGCTCTGCTCACGCAGGCCCCAGTGGCTATTGGCCTCTTTCAGGGCGACGACTGCGTAGTGAGTGCCGCCAACGACCAACTGTGTGCCATGTGGGGCCATGCCCCCGCCCAGGTGCTGGGCCGCCCCCTGCTGGAGGGGGTGCCCGAGCTGCGGAGCCAGGGCTTCACCGAATTGATGCAGCAGGTGGCCAGCACCCGCGTGCCCTTCGTGGGTACGGAGGCCCCGGCGCAGCTGCGCCAGCCCGATGGCCAGCTGGCTACTCATTATTTTAACTTTGTGTATCAGCCACTTTATGCCCCCGATGGAACGGTACTGGGCGTGGTGGACATTGCGGTGGATGTGACCGAGCAGGTGCTGGCCCGCCAGCAAGTGCAGCAGCTCAACGAAGAGCTGGAGCTGCGCGTGACGGCCCGCTCGGCCGAGGCCCGCGCCGCCCTCTTCGAGGTCGAGCAGCTGCGCGAGCAGCTGCGCGAGCAGCTGCGCCTACTGAGCCAGATACTAGGGCAGGTGCCCGCCGCCATTGCCACGCTCAGCGGCCCCGAGCACCACTTTTCGTTTTTCAACGCCCCCTACCAAGCCCTGGCGGCGGGCCGCGCCGCGCTGGGCCGCACCGTAGCCGAAGTATTCCCGGAGGTGGAAGAACAGGGTTTTTTAGCTTTGCTCGACCAGGTATATACTACCGGCCAGCCCTTCGTGGGCACCGAAACGGCGGCCATGCTGCACGACCCGGCCACCGGCCGGGCCGAACTGCGGTACGTGGATTTTATCTACCAGCCGCTGTTCGACGGCCAGCAGCGGACGCAGGGCATTCTGGCCTTTATTCTGGATGTGACCGACCGGGTGCGCACCCGCAAGCAGGCCGATACGCTGCAAGCCGCCATGCTGGCCGTGGTGCAACGCCAGGCCCAGCAGCGGCAGGAGCTGTTTCAGATTTTTGAGCAGACGCCGGTGGCCATCGTGCTGCTGCGCGAGCCCGACCACCGCATCGACTACTTCAACTCCGCCTTCGAGGAGCTGTTTCCGCCCGAGGAGTGGGCCGGGCCGCTGCAAGGCCACTCCCTGGCCGAGGTGTACCCGCGCGTGAAGCTGGCGGGTATGGTCGAGTTGCTGGATAAGGTATACGCGACCGGCGAAAGCCAGACGGTGCTGGACATGCCGCTGGCAAAGCTCCAGCCCGGCAGCCCGCGCTACCTCACGTTTGCCTACCAGGCCTACCGCGAGCAGGGGCGCATAGTGGGCGTGGCGGCCTTCCTCTACGACGTGACCGACCAGGTGCTGGCCCGGCTGCTGCGCGAAGCCTACCAGCTGCGCCTGGAGCGCCTGATGATGCAAGCGCCCGCCGCCATCTGCGTGCTGGGTGGCGATAAGCTGGTCTTTGAACTGATTAACCCCGGCTATCAGCAGCTGTTTCCGGGCCGGGCGCTGCTGGGCAGGCCCGTGCTCGAAGCCCTGCCCGAACTGGTGGGCCAGCCGGTGCCGGCCATGCTCTGGGGCGTGTACGAAACGGGCGTCACCTTCGAGGGCCAGGAAATCCACATGCAGTTTACCAACGAGCAAACGGGCCACATCGAAGACCGGTACTTCAACTTTATCTACCAGGCCCGCTACGACGCGGCGGGCGCGATTGATGGGCTGGTAGTGTTTGCCTTTGAGGTGAGCGAGCAGACGCGGACACGCCAGCAGGTGCAGGCCCTCAACGAAAAATTGGCCGCCATCAATGAGGAGGTCCGGGCGACCAATGAGGAACTAAACAACACCAACTCCCAGCTTACGCGCACTAACGCCGACCTGGATACCTTCGTTTATTCAGCCTCGCACGACCTTAAGTCGCCCATCACCAACATCGAAGGCCTGCTCACGGCCCTGCGCGAGCGCCTGCCCGCCACTGTCCTGACCGACCCCCTGGTGCCGCGCCTGCTGGGGATGATGGATGGCGCGGTGGCTCGCTTCCAGCAAACGCTGGACCACCTCACCGACATCACGCGCCTGCAGGAGGTCGTGCTGCAGCAGCCCGCCGAAGCCATCGACCTACCCGCCCTGGTGGAGAACGTGCGCCTCGACATCCTACCCGAGTTGACGGTTGCCGGGGCCACGCTCACCGTGGACCTGAGCGCGTGCCCCGCCTTCCAGTTCTCTCCTAAAAACCTGCGCAGTATTGTCTACAATCTACTCAGCAACGCCGTGAAGTACCGGGCCCCCGACCGGCCACCCCACGTAGCGCTGCGCTGCGTGCGGGTGGGCGGCCAGGTGGTGCTGACCGTGCAGGACAATAGCCTGGGTTTGAGCGCCGCGCAGCAGGGCGAGCTATTTCAGATGTTTCGCCGCCTGCACAGCCACGTGCCCGGCTCGGGCGTGGGCCTGTACATGGTCAAGAAGATGGTGGAAAACGCCGGCGGCACTATCACGGTGCAGAGCGAGCCCGGCGTGGGCTCCACGTTTACAGTGACGCTACCGCGAATGGGGTAGCTGCCCGGTCGGACCCACTTTCGGCTAACCCCGACCGTTCACCGTAAACTCAGCTATCGCCTCCCGCCCCAAGCTGCATGCTAAGACTGAAGCGCCATTACGCTCGCGCTCCGCTTCCGAATTCCCTACGCTAAGCAGGTCGATTACGGAGGCGCTAAGAGTGAGACGTTTATACGCATTAAGCGCGCCTTCGGCGCGGCGGGTATCGTCATTCCGTTTCCCATTCGCACGCTCGACGTTTCGCCCGCGCTAGTGGTGCAATTGAGGCAAAAAACCGGGCGGCCCGCGGCCGACTAATTGTTCTTGTTCATGGATTTATTTACTCTCATTACGCTGCTCATCGTGGCGGCGGCCCTGTTTGCCTACTTCAATACGCGCCTGCTCAAGCTACCCGATGCCATCGGCATCATGGTCGTGTCGCTGGGCTTTTCGCTGACGCTGGTGGGGCTGGCCTGGGTGCAGCCCACCTGGTTTGCGGTGGTGCGGCACACGGTGCAAGGCATCAAGTTCGATAAAGTCCTGTTCGACGTGATGCTCAGCCTGTTGCTTTTCGCCGGGGCTTTCCACACCGACGCGGCCAAGCTGAATGTGGAGCGGCGCTCGGTGATGCTGTTTGCCGTGGTGGGGGTGCTGCTAAGCACCGGTCTCATCGGCACGGGGCTGTACTACCTAGGGGGCTGGCTGGAATTGGGGCTGCCGTACCCGCTGTGTTTGCTGTTTGGGGCGCTGATTTCGCCCACCGACCCCATTGCCGTGCTCGGCATTCTGGCCCGCTTCAAGCAGCTGCCCGACAACGTGAAGATGAACATCGTGGGCGAGTCGCTTTTCAACGACGGGGTGGGGGTGGTGGTGTTTGCCAGCCTCTACCGCCTCGTGCTGGGCGGCTCCGAGGGCGTGGGGGCGGGCAGCATCGCCTGGCTATTCGTGGAGGAAGCCGGGGGTGGGGTGCTATTTGGGCTGGCGCTGGGCTACGGCCTCTATCGGCTGCTGCGCACCATCAACCACTACCAGACCGAGGTTATCCTGACGCTGGCCGCCGTGATGGGCGGCTACCTGCTGGCCCAGCGCCTGCATGTGTCGGGTCCGCTGGCCATGGTGGTGGCCGGGCTGCTGGTGGGCGACCGCGCCCGCGAGGATGCCATGAGCCACCAGACCGAAGAGTACGTCGATAAATTCTGGGAGTTGATCGATGTGATTCTCAATGCCCTGCTATTCGTGCTCATTGGCGTGGAACTGCTGGTTATCAAGTTCGAGCAGGCCTACTGGCTCATCAGCGTGCTGGCGGTGGTGCTGGTGCTGGCGGCGCGCTACGTGGCGGTGTGGCTGCCCTACCGGCTGGCCCGCCGCTGGCTTTCGCTCGACGACAAGGCCCCGCTGATGATGACCTGGGGCGGACTACGTGGGGGTATCTCGGTAGCGCTGGCCCTATCCATTAGCGATGCCGTGCCGCACAAGGGGCTCATCGTGGCCATTACCTACGCCGTAGTTGTGTTCTCGGTCATTGGCCAAGGCTTGACGCTGGAAAAGCTCATCCGGCGGCTGTACCCGGCAGGCAAGTAGCCCTATTGCGCAGTCGTAATACAGTAGCGCGAACTCTCAGGCCGCGAGTGGGCTAGCTCGGGACTTCCAGACTAACAGTTCACGCTATTTGTCCAGCCGTGCCCTGCTTTCAAAAACCATACTTTTAGTTGAAATACAACTAATTGCCGTATACCCGTTTTTATACCTAAATCTTCAGTGATGAATACTTTTTTTGCTCTCGCCGGCGCTACGGCCCTCGGACTGACGCTAAGCGCCTGTTCATTAGGCCATTCGGCCAGCGACGATTTGAAATCCAGCAACCCCGCCGTGGCCCTGCAAGCCCAGAAGGTGGTGGACTTACAGCAGCAGGTTGATGCCCAGGAAAAAATCCTGAATGAACAAAAGGATGCCGTGAAAGACCGGGAGAAAGCCGTGGACAGCCAGAAAGACCAGGCTGACATCGAGAAGAAGAAACTCGAAGGCCTCAAGCAGCAGCTCGACGGGGCCAAGCAAAACCTGAAAGGGGTGAAGACCCAAGCCAGCATTTAGCCGCTCGGTATGGGTGGCACGGACGGGCCGCAACGACCGAGCCATCCATGCCGTTTCCCTCGGCTATGAGGCAATTTCTGACCAGACTCCGCTACGCGCTAGCCGTTGTGGGCGCGCTGGTCGTAGTGCTGACGCTGGTATCGGCAATAGCCTTGCCCATCTGGTGGATACAGGCCATGAGATTTCCGAGCCTGCAAATCCTGGCCGTGCTGGCGCTGCTGGTGCTGCGATGGCCGGCACACCGGCGGATGCGGGTAGTGCTGCTCGTGAACAGTGCGCTGGCATTGGGGACGTAGGCGTCGTTTTGTGGCTCTATCTGCCTTTTGCCCTCAGGTCGTGCCCGATGCTACCCTGGCTCAAGCCCGCAACTCGACCAACCACCTGCGCATTGTGGTAATCAACGTCTTGATTAAGAACCGCGAGGATACCCGCCTGTGGCAGCTGGTGCAGGTCACCCAGCCCGATAGATATGCTGCTGGCCATGGAGCCCGATGCCTGGTGGGCGCAGGACCTCAAGCCCTTGGAGACTAGCTACCCTTACCGCATTGAGCTGCCGCGCCCTGACGCCTGCGGCCTGCTGCTCTACTCGCGGCTGCCGCTGGTTGCTACCCAGGTGCAGGATTTATTGCAGCGCGGCGTACCCTCGGTGCGCACGCGGCTGCACCTGCCCAGCGGTCGGCAGGTCGATTTCTTCGGCATTCACCCCACTCCACCCATCCCCGATAATTACCCCGATGGGGTGGGCCTGCGCGGCATGGCCCTGGACAAAGTAGCCGACTTGGTACGCGCCAACGCGTTGCCCACCATCGTGGCCGGCGACTTCAACGAGGTGAGCTGGTCAGGCACTATCACGCAACTCACCCGCGTTGCGCTGCTGCGCGACGTGAGCCGGGAACACGGCTTCTACAACACCTTCGACGCCCGCTCGCATCTAGCCCGCTGGCCGCTCGACCATTTCTTCGGCAGCCCGCAGTGGCGGGTAGTGGAGCTAAGGCGGCTGCCCGACCAGGGCATTGACCAATTTCCGCTGTATATCGAGCTGGCGCTTTCGGCTGAGTGACGTAGTATTCAGTATTTTCTCTCCTTCTTATTCACCCCTATATGACAAATCGTACGTTCACTTTCTCCTGTGCGCTACTCGCCAGCGCCCTGGCTTTCACGAGTTGCCAGTCGGGCACCGATACACCCGTGGCCGCCGACCTCAACTCGGCCAATCCGGCCGTAGCCGCCCAGGCGCAAAAAGTGCAGGAATTAATCAGCCAGGTAGCGCGCCAAAAGGCCGTTATTGAAGCCGAAAAAACGAAACTTGCCGGCATTGAGCAGCAGCTTGAGGGCGCGCGCCAGAATTTGGAAGGCATTAAGAAAGAAGTACAGGCTGCTCCGTAGCCTCAGCTGCACTGGCTGCCCGGGAATAGTTTTTTATCAGGAAAATCTTTCCTGTTTGCCAGCGCCTCGCGTAAGCTCATCTTAAGTTTACGGAGGCTGCGCAGGGTTTGTGTGTGCTGTAGCTTAACTAGTTACTTTGCTGCCTTTTGCCTGTCCGGTTACTGTTCGCCCCTACCCCAACCTCTATGGATTTTTCAATTGCCTGGAAGCAAATCAACCAAATGGGCCGCGACTTTATGGCCCTGCTGCCCAACCTGCTGTTTGGGCTACTTGTCTTCGTAATCTTCTTGTTTGCGGCTCGTGGTGTGCGCTCACTGGTCGAGCGCATTACTCACAACCGCCAGCAGAGCGAGAGCCTTAAGATACTGCTGAGCCGCCTGGCCTACGTGGCCATGCTCATCCTGGGCATTCTCGTTACGGTCACCATTATTGTGCCCAGCTTCACCCCGGCCAGTTTGGTGAGTGCCCTGGGCATCGGCGGAGTAGCCATCGGCTTTGCCTTCAAGGACATCTTCCAGAACTTTCTGGCCGGCATTCTGTTGCTACTCACCGAGCCATTCAAAATCAACGACCAGATTACCTACAAGGACTATGAGGGCACCGTGGAGTCGATTCAGACCCGCGCCACGACTATTCGCACCTACGACGGCCGGCGCGTAGTAATCCCGAATGCCGAGCTGTTTATCAACGCCGTAACCGTGAATACAGCCTACGACAAGCGCCGCCTGCAGTACGACGTGGGCATTGGCTACGGCGACGACATTGCCACTACCCGCCAGCTGATACTGGAAGCCATGCGCGGCGTGGAGGGGGTGCTCACCGACCCCGCCCCCGACGCCATTGTGGTGGACCTGGCTGGCAGCAGCGTCAATATCCGCGCCCGCTGGTGGATAAACCCGCCGCGCCGCGCCGACGTGATGGACGCCCAGGATAAGGTGCTGGAAGCCATCAAGAACACGCTAACCGCCCACGGCATCGACCTGCCCTTCCCAACACAGCAAATCCTGCTACACGACCAGACCGAAGCTACCGACGGCAACCGTAAAATGCAACGCGAAGGCTGGCCCGCCGGCCAAGGCGAAGTGCCAAAATCGCGGGCTGCAGTGCAGCAAGCAGCACCGCCCACCTCACCAGTTGCCTAAGGTCCGAACTACTTGCGGTGGTTTAACTAAGCTGCACAGAGTTGGGACGTAGTTTTAAAATGGGATTCAAATTGGTTGGGCGATTGGTAGTCGAGGGCGGAATGCCGATGCTCGTTGTTGTAATAGGCGAGATAATGGCTGATTTCCAGGCGCTTCGCTCAAGTTGCGGAAGCTGCCGCCAGCGAGCAACTCAGTCTTGAGCCGGCTCCAAAATGAATCGGGGTGGGCGTTATCGTAGCAGTTGCCGCAGCAGCTTATGCTTTGCACGGCCTCGTGACGGGTCAGTAAGGCCTTAAAGTTGATGGCAGAGTACTAGCTGCCTTGCTCCGAATGCATGAGCAGGCCCCCGGCTATTGCTTAGCTTATGACCCAGCCATAACGATAGACAGCAAAGTTAGGGTATTTGTTGAAAAGGCCCTTAGCCAGCTCGCACTAGCCAAACACACTTTGCCGAGTGCCCTACTAGCTGCTTGCCGCCGAGCACGCCATAGCCCCAAGACATTGCTCCAGTAACAAGCTGTAATTACATAGCTCTCAACAGGTTATTGTTCTGGTGCTTATCTTGGGCCATGCAGGCAGCACTCGGCGATATTCTCTTTGCCTTTGTGGAAGGCGACCAATTGTGGCTTAGTCCTACTTATCAGAAACAGGAAGGCTGGTGGCAAGTGCCCTTGGATGTACGGCAACTACGGCGTAATAAAGCGCTGGACTACGCCCAAACGTTGGTGGAAGCCTACCTGCGGGTTCATCCAGGGGAACAACACCGCGTGGGCCCAGCGCGCATTCTGACTATTCTCTTGGAGGCACTCGACCCGCTCACAAAATAGGCGCTACGGCGTAGAGGCGGGGGCTCCTACGACACGCCGGTGAGGCACCGAATGGAGCAGAAGGCTAGGCATCGTGGCCGCTGTTCGAAAGTGCTACCTTATTAATCAGCTCAGACATTCATCGCCGCATAATGCATCACCTCTGGTCGCGGAAGAGTGCATGAACTAAACAATATTTTAGCAAACTTTCCCAAGAGCGGCGCGCTGTTTGCACATCTCCGCTCCATGAAAAACGCTCTACGTTCCGTGCTTTTTTCTTTTATCCTGCTGGAGTTACGCGAGCCCCGTTAAGAAAGTGCTGCCACCACTGGCCAAGCACTTAGTGGAGGTGCGCGTTACGGACCAGAAACGGCTTGGGGCTAGACTTATCGCGGGGGCAGGAAAAGCTGTTTATCATGTTTCAGCGCCTGCACACCCACATGAAGGGCACGGGCGTGGGTCTGTACATGGTCAAGCGCATGGTCGAGCACGCCGGCGGGCGCATCAGAGGTGCGCAGCCAGCACGTTCACCGTGTCGTTTCCGTTGCCGGAGCGCACGATGTGTTGACGAAGCGGCTACCCCTAAATACGCGGCGGCGTGGCGGCAGCGGTTGTCCCCTGTCGCTGGTTTTAATCTTATAACGGTCCCTTGTGTGCATTCCCCGGCCGAAGCCCTGGCTCCCTTGTTTCTCTCACCCGGCTTTGTGTGAGCAGCCGGTCAAAACTACGTACTTATGCAGGGAAGAACACGTAGTTGTTCGGGGCAGAATACGTAGTACCCGCTCTGACGCTGGCGTATAAACAAAGATGAACGATCTTTCAACGGAAGCCGCCCGGCGCCGAGCCATTGCCTGGGCCACGGCCTTGGCCACCAACACCTCGCTCTTCCCCCAAGCCTACGAGCAAGGACTGCTCGATGAGTACGCGGTGGGCGCCCTCTCCTTGGAGCAGGTGCTCAAGCTGCTGGAGGAGCGCGTCCAGCACGTACTCTACCGCAGCCGGGCCACGCAGGTCTTCAGCGAGCAGCAGCTTAGCGAGTTGCTGGCCGAATCACGGGCCTGGAACGAGCAGCACGGCATCACCGGGCTGTTGTGCTACAGTGACCGCCAGTTTGTGCAGTTGCTGGAAGGCAAGGCGGGTCCGGTCGACTTGCTCTACGCCCGCATTCAGCGCGATGCTCGCCACCAGCAAGTGACGACGTTGAGCCAAGCCCACAATGCCCAGCGCTTCTTTGCCGATTGGCAGATGGGGTTCGTGAGGGTGGAGGCGGACGAGTTTCACTGGGTGTTGACCGGCTTGGAGCACCCGAGCGACAACGCTTCGCTCATCGAGCAATACGTTAAAGACCCGCACTTGCGCACCCTGCTGCAGGCCTTTAGTCAGGCGTAATTATTAGCATTGGTTCAGCGGGTTGTCGTGGCGCACCAGAAGGCTACCTGACCGCGGCCCTTCCCTGTGCCCTACCTACTACTTAGATGGCCTCCTCTCCTGCAAACCCCACCCCCCGCCCCGATCTATCGGCCTTCCGCCACGTGCTGCAGCACCAGGGGGTGCATGCGGCGCTGGGCTACTTGAATCAGGGCACCACGCACCGCTATACCGGCGTGTTTCGTTTTGACGGGCAGCAGTCGCGCAACCTCGTGCTCTTTGACCGCTATGATGCCCGCGTGCGGCAAGGCAAGGCGGTGCCCTTAATCGAAGCCTTCTGTTCCCTGGTGGGGAGCCAGCGCGAGTCGTTGCAGATTCTCAATGCGTTTACCGACCCGCTGGCCCAGCAGGTCGACACGTTGGTCGTCTCCTCCTGCGGGGTGGTCATCTACGACGCGCAAGGGTACCTCTACGGCACCTTGTGCCACTACGATTTTGACTTGTGTCAGCAGATCCCGCTGAACCTGCACCTGCTGGAAGTGGCCGCTCCGCTGCTGTACGAAACCTTACAGCGAGCAGCCGGGTGACTGGCCAGCGTGCTGCCAAAGGCCGGCCCTGGGTGGCGGTCGGTACGCAGTGCCTGATTGAGCGCCTAGAATAAAATATACCAAAATAGCCGGCAGGAAAGCTTTTAAGAAAAGAAGAGCAGCAGGTTGAGCAATTCTTGTTGGTGCTCTACTAGCGGGTTCTCGTCTTGCAGGATTTCTTCCAGCTTCTGCAAGTGGGCTCGCAGCTGCTGGCGGGTAGGAACGGGCGGGCGCAGCTGCCGCAATAGCGGCTGAGCGGGCGCAGGCGGGCGGACGGGCCAGTCTTCGGCGGGCCAGGCCTGCACCACGTAGTCCAGTTGCTGGGTGATGCGCCGTAAGCGTGCCCGGTAGTAGGGAGCCGTTATCGACAAAGAAAGCAACTGCAGGCGTAAGGTGTCAAGAATAGCGACTAAGTCAGCAGGCATACGATAGCAAGGCAATGGCAGTACCTACGTACTTAGCCTAGCCGCGAGTTTTTGCCCGACCCTCCTGGTAGGATGCGCTGCTGTATCGGCAGGACTAGCCCTTTCACGGGTTGCGTCTGCTTATGGCGGTGCAACGGTTAGTTGGTAAATCAATAATATAGTTTTAATTTAATATATTCACTGCAGGTTGTCGACTGCCAGAATTCTGCTACGCCAGGGGCACCCCTGTGTATAAAGTTAGCTTACTACTATGCGTGCCACGATGCCACCTGTTTACCATTATTGCCGCCTTGCGCACAGGGGCTGCGTCATTTTTCTCTTGGTGCGCTTGAACGAGCAGCAGCAACCGAAAACGACGTTCTACATTTTCCACCGCCCCGATCACGGGCCCGCGTTGGCCCATGGGTTTTATCGCGATCTAGGCTCCCTGCAGCAAGCTGAAGCGTCCCTGAAGTCGTGGGTCGAAGCCTACCACCGGGCCGAAGTGCACAGCATTCAACGCCTAGCTACCTAGCAGATGAAGTTCTTGTTACGCTCCGTAGGGGACGCCACAGTTCCGCTGGCGCAGACAAGTAGCTGATCCTGAGCGTCAGCGTCAATACACCGGCCGTAAGAAAAGCCCGGCTCAGCGAGCGCGGGCTTTTACTGAATCTATACGGGCACCTGGATCAGCGCCGGGCAATCTACGCCGTCACGTCTATTGCGGATTGGCGCGCAGTCAATCGCACTTCATTCGTAACGGTAGACTTGTCCGTTTAACTTAGCGGTAGCTGGCCCACGGAGGAGTGGGTAGTATCCTAGATGGACTTGCGATGAACTCTGCTTACGGGACAGTTGAGGTACGACGCGCTAGTGATCCGGCTCGCCTGGCGCTGGGCAGTACGACGACAGTGGGCTTCGCGCGGCGACCCGTCGCGCTCGAGGTGCCCGGGTGCGTGCGGGCACCAGGTCCCGCGCAGATAGCTCACTATTTCAGGGCACAGCGGCACAGCCGGTATGAATTGCGACCAGCCTTCGCCTTGCCCCCTGATTTTTCGTTCTGCAAGGCGTAATCGAGGTTCTTCTAGTCTGGCTACCTAGGCAGTAGCCGGTTACTGCCTGTGCTGGCTCCAGCCCTTGTTAACGCTGCTTCGCCGGCGTACTGGGTTTGCCAAAATGGGTATGGCGAAGCCATTCGTACGCCGTCGCGCCCTCGTCAAACGTTGCGATAAAGGGCTTTTCCGAGTGTTGAATAAAATCGGAAATGACCGTGTTGGTCTGCCAATCCCGGGCATTGATCCAGGCAATAACGCCAATACCCGCGTCTGCTAATTGAGGCAAATAGTTGGTACTAACCCATTCGCTGATTCCATTCCAGCCGTCCAGGGCCTGACTGCTATCACAGAGTAGTTTGAGATAAGAGACGTGGCGAGCCTGCTGTAAAATCACGGCACAAGCGGCCAACGAGGTCGCCTTGCTTTGCAGGCCACTCCATTGCGCGAACAACCAGTTATTCTCCGAATCGTGGCACAACGAAAAACTAGGGGATTCATGTAAGGTTTTTACCATAGGGGTGGGACTTGAATAATGACGTATAAGCCGCTAAAGATTGCAGTACTTTTTAAGGCACTTTGCACAATTCAATGAATATCACGGCTTGATAACTAAGTAGTTAGTGAATGTATCGTATTAGTCTTGTACGAGTCATTCCTCGCTATAAAAATATATGTATCCTCGGTGGGCAGTATGCTAATTGTGAAGCTGAGAGGCCTGTATAACAAGGCCTGCCTCGCGGTTATAGCAAGTCCCAACTGGGCGTAAAAAAAGCCATTCGCTACCTGCGTATAAGGAATGCACTTAGCTCACGATTCTAAGAGCACTCCTACTAACGCAAAAAGAAGATCCTCTCTAAAAGCAGGATTAATAAGCCAATAACGAACTATTGCCTTCAGGGTAAGCACCTCGTAAGCCACACTTGGCCACCACCTGGCTGTTGGTGCCGCATCAGGCTAACTTGCAGCGCTTGCCGTAGCGGTTGGTGACCCATTTGTTGCATGACAAGAGCTGCGTGTCGCCGAAATTGTTCCCCTAGCCACGCAGCCGTGCGCTCGCTCCCCCAATGCGCCCCCAGTAAGTAGGGCACGTCCCCTTCCCAGATCACAGTGGTGCCCGCCGGGAGTTGTACTACTAAGCACACCTCGGCCACGGAAGCACTATCCTCCACAACCACACGAAGAATCAAGCTAGTAGGCGGCATAGTCGGGCAAAAGAAGAAAAAATGAACCCGGTTTTACCGCGCCCCCTCTTCCGTCAGCACGTGGCGCCTTGAGTATACGAACCGCAAGCCCAGCGGAGAGACCCAGGCTGCTGATTTCAGGCTAGTCAGACAAGTGCTCACCGGTCGATGGCCAACGCCAGGTCCGTCGGCTCGGCACGGGCGACTCATTTGGGAGGCATGCGATCTAACGGTGGGCGGTAGGCACTACGAATGACCTGGTTTAGGTTAACTAACATACCGGGTGAGTGAGCTGAATACCTAGCTCAATAAGTAACTTTCGTAGCTGCTCTGTTCCACGGATGGTGACCAAAAAGCCTCGTCTCATTCCGCCAGCCGCTTTCTGCAAGCCCCTTCTAGTGCCGATCGCCTAGCCGCTCCAGCCCTTTTTGTTCGGTAAAGAGTCTGGGCAAGAGCGATTTCGTTTACGACCCGCTAGTAGCCGGTGGCCCAGCGGTAGCGCTTATTTTCGAGTCGAAGCCTCCTTTTTACGGGGGAGCTCGTACGTGACAGCACGACCTGTTCTTATGCCTCTCTCTTCGCTACCCCTTGCCCCGCCACCGGCGGCGGAAACCCGTTTAGTGGCGCGCTTATGCGCCCGCGACGAAAGCGCCATGACCGCGTTTTACGAGCGCTATGGTTCTACCCTCTACCGCCGCATTCTGCGCTTGGTGCGGTGCCCCGCCACCGCTGAGGACCTGTTGCAGGAGGGTCTGGTGAAGATCTGGCACGCCATGCCCGACTACGACGCGGCACGTGGGCGCCTGTTCAGCTGGAGCCTGACGATTTGCCAGCGCCGGGCCATCGATCACCTGCGCTCAGCCCCGCATCGCCTCACCTGTCGCACGGTCTGGGACGAGGAACACGCCGCGCTCCATCAACTGCCCTCGACCGGCTCGGCCGAGTATCTGGGCGTGCGCGAACTGCTGCACGCCCTGCCGCCGGCGTACCGGCGCGTGTTGGAGCTGCGCTTTTTTGAAGGCTATACCCAGCAGGAAGTAGCCGACTACTTGGCCCTGCCGCTGGGCACGGTGAAAACCCGCAATCGGACGGCGCTGCAGCAACTGGCCGGCCTGTTTCGCATTCCGTTGCCCGCTTGACCCTAGAGGCAATAGCGTTTGCCGCTGGTGGTCCGTTCACCCTTTAATACTGGGTACGTACCCACTCAGCGTTTCGCCTCTGTTGCGCGTGGCGGCCGATCCCTGCTCCGAGGGCGGCCTGTTCACGCACAAAGCCCAGGTGACGTTGCTTGATGCTCCGCAACACGCCCGCAGTGGCAAGAGCAGCTCCCCGCACTGCCTTATCCGGCACTGACTGGGTTGTTCGATGCTAGTCTAGGGCGAAGTTAAGTAGCTACTTCTGCTACGAACGACGCGTACAAGCGTGCCGCAAAACGTCATCGTCACCCAACCGCCATCAGCACTTTTGGCTTTGGCTGTAAGGTGCGTCACTTCGCCGACCGCAATGTAGTGGACGAACCGGACGAACACGTTGTCCCGGGTCGAGGAGTTGTGAAGTACCCTCGTGGCTGTTGCAGAACCCCAATAATAGTATATAAACCGTATATACTACCCTCTATTATCTGAAAACAGAAGCGCTAAGCAAGCATTTTGCCTGTTTTATGCGAGAGTCGTAGCAAACTAAACTACGGCCTGGAGTTCTGCAGTAGCCATGGTGATTTCCAACATGTGAAAAGGGGTTACTTTAGTTGATTTTTCATTCGCTAGTCAGACCGTAGCGGTGGTACGGCTCGAAAGACCCTCTGTAAACATGAACTCCTACCAATCAGCACTCACCGGTCATTTAGACCTCTTTGTTGGCCATGACGAAGAAGAGGTTGCAGGCGAAAGGCAGCCAGGGCAAACCATCTTAATTCACGGCGATCCAGAGGGCCTCAGATCGTTTGCCCAGCTGTTGCTCCGCTTAGCTGACCGCCAGCAAGAGGAGCTCTCAGCCCTCCCCGTTGGCGCCCGAGAACACGTTTCCCTGCGACCCGACTTAGATCTCAGTCACAGCTCGGTGGAAGTCATTGTCGGCAGGTTGGACGCCAAGGGGACCGGCGAGTTCTATGACCGTTACGAGGCGAAAAGCGGCTTAGAAAAGAGTAACTTATGATAAAGGGGAGCCTATTTCTAGCCAAAGTACCAAAAATGCCGCGCTCCGATATAGGACCGTAATCATTACTTTTCCGAGACTTTAGTTAGAAGCAACATTACGTTAATCAGCTTTTCCCAGAAAGCAGCCCGTTTGTCAGCTAGGTCCGTTTCTTGCTTTTGTCTAGTTATTGCCAAGACTGGCCCATGGTAGTGCTTGGTCTACTCTTCAGTACTTATAGCCGGGAAAGCCTCGATCAGCAACGACCTGCATGAACTACAAACTTCTAGCTTCCGGCTGGACCAGAACCGTCGTCATTTTACTCGTGCTGGCCGCTCTGGTAAATGGCTTTGGCATTCTCAACACCCTGGTGAGTCTGCAATACGAACATTTTATGAGGCACTAGCAAGGTGTACTGATAAACAACGTTTTGAAGCTTACCGTAATTTCTCGCCCCGTTGTAACGAGAACCCCAAGAACTCGAGAGCATCAAAAAGTGTGGGGCAGTTGGGTTGAGCAGCTATTAGAAAAAGCGGTGCCGACAATGATCAAGAATAGGTGAGCGCAACTGCCCCACACTTTTTGATGCTCTCTTCTTACAACTTCGGTCCCCGCCGCTGAATCTGCTGGCGCATCAAGGGTGCCAACGTGTTCGCTTTGCTATTCTGCTTCAACTGATCATTCCAATCATTGGCGCGCGACTTGTCCAGTTCCAACCGCGCGGTCATCGGGTAAGCTGTTACCAAAGCCTGGTTAAAAAAGGCCAAGGTTTCGAGGCGCTTAGGAACATGAAAGTGATAGCTGTTCTCTGCCTGCTTGGCCGCAATGATCAACTCACTGGTCAGGGTATTGGAGGTGGCTGGCTCGCGCCCTGCTACCTGATAATAGCCCTCCGTAATCCGTTGATTGTAGTTCCTAGCTAGCTGATGCAGGTTCGCAAAGTACTTCTCTTGGTCCGAGTAGATACTGATGGTGAGCAGTCCGGGCAGATTGCGCTCGATACGCATGGGCGTGGACTCGTGGGCTAGCCCTGCAATCAGTCGTGTGTCGAATATATGCCCCTCCAGGTTGTTATCAAAAGCTAGCTTCACTGTTCTCAGGTTCTGATTTTCCACCAGGCGCTTGATCTCGGCCACCTTGTTATCCGTCAGATTGCCCGACGTCGATGCGTACATGGTATTATTGGGCTGCTTCAACTGAAAGTGAGAGAGGCTATCAATGGCGCTCTCCGACACAATAAGCGTGTGCGTCTTGGCCCCGCTGTTGGATATCCACAGCGCCGACGAATTCAATGAATCAGCCGCCTGCCCCTTGAAGCCGTTGGCCTTAATTTCCAGACCTACAATCTTATCCTTGTAGAGCTGCGGGAAGGCGGTGTTTACAAATTTGTACGAGTGGCCATCCTTGCTTAAACCTTCATGAATGTGGTTCAGGATTCGGCCGGCAAAGCAGCTGTTGCTTAACGTCTCTTCGCTAAGTCCACGGCTAAGCAAGTAGCGCTTATCAGTTAGGGGGGTGGTCTTTAGTAGGAAATCCGGCACATACTGATCACCCCGTTTGACCGGCTCAATACTCGCCTGCAGAATGGGGCTTGCTTGCCGCTGCTGCTCGGGCAAGTTCAGAAACCGCTTTGCGTTGTCGATGACGCTGGCCCAAATGCCCTTGCCTGCGCTGGCCACAATGCCATCAATGCGCGGATTCTCAACACGGTATTTAAGAAAGTCAATGACGCTACCCTTGTCCCGATCATCGGCTCGGCTGAAGTACAGATAATCCCCTGAGTTCGCCTTGTAGATAATGACTTGATCTAGGTTTGGGTTGCCTCGGTAATCAAAGACGTGAAACTTGCCTTTGTCGAGCGAAGGGCCGCTCTTGGCTCGGTTGTGCTGATAGCCCAGGTGCAGCACTAAGTCAATTAGATTGAGGTCCTTCTTGACTTGGGTGAAATTAAGCTCAGGTTCGCGGGGCTGTTGCATGAGCGCGTCCAGTTAATTGTTGCATAGGTGTGTGGGTCGGGTTAGGTACTAATAGAAAATCAGTCCCCGGTATGAGCAGGAACTGATTTCCGTATTCAAAACAAGCGAATTATAAGCGAATTCTTGACCGTGGAGCTTCTTGCTTGGCCTCCTGCTTAATCTCCTTCGCAACATGGGGTGTGACATCCCGAAAGTTTAGCTGGCGCTTCACCGGATCAATCTGCACGGTCGCGTCAAAGAGCTGGTTCTTACTATTGGTCATGCCTTCTACTTTGGTCGGCTGGCCCTCCAGTAATAGCTTCTGCTGTTCAGAAGTTAGTTTAATACCTAGCACCTCCTTGGGTAGTATCATCCCCTCGCGGCGCACGGCTACCACTCGGTTCATATCCTTGTCGATGGCCACGTAAGCAGCAAAGGTTTGCCCTTTGCCATCCCGGAAGCCATCAGCCAACGGCACTACCCCATCACTAACGAGTTGCTGGCGCATCGCTGGGGTAATCTCTTTGCCTAGGATCTGCTCAGGAATTATGAGCTGGTGCTTCGGCAAGTCGAATTGCAAACTGGGAGCACCGACTTCGTCCCGCTTGAGCACCAGCTTGGCCGCAAACGGCACGGCTTCGCCTTGTTCATTGCGTAAGGAAAAGGAAGAGATAAGGTCGGTCTTTTGGCCGCTCAGTAGCTTTTGCAACTGCCCTGATTTCTCCAGGTCACTTACCTGCACACCCATTTTAGCGAGTGTTTCGGCGGGGACATCCTCGCGGGTGAAGCCTTTAACTTGATTACTTACGGACTGCTGATGCAGTTCTCTGGCTTTCTCCATAAGCGCAGGACTTAACAAGGCAGCTGCTTTCTCCTGAGTCTGTGGCGGTACTTTGGCTGGTTGCTCTACGGGAGCTACGGACACGGGTGCAGCAGTCGACTTGGCTGGCATCTGCTGCACCCGCGCGGCTGAGGCCAGCGACTCCTTCACGACTGCTGGCTTTTGCTCAGGCTTTGGTGCATGCTGCTGTGCATTGGCAAAGTTCTCGGCAAAATTACTGACAAAGCTTACGATCACGCCGTTACGCACCGTGATATTAAGTAGCCCTGCACCATCCAGCGTGTCACTGGCCTTGCGCAAGTTCTTTGCTTCAGGCAGTTTTTTTAACGTTGGGTCTTTCTCAATTACGTCCCAAATGTTTTTGAGCACATTGCCTACCGAGTCGCCTTTCAGGCTATCACCAGCTACGCGCTGGGCCGGTTGCGGACCAACGGCTACCCCGATAATTTTAGCGGCTTCTTCGAGCTGGGTAGCTGCCACCTCTTTTCCGCTTTTGCGCAAGGCGTCAGCTACCGGTTGAGCGTTGGTGATAAATTCATCACGCACCGTATCAATGTTGACTAGGGGCGCTTTCTTCGGGGCCGCTGCTGGCCCTGTGGTTTGGGAAACCTGCTGTTCTCCAGCACTTGGTTTAGGTTCGGTCTGCTCAATCATGTCACTGTTAGTAAATGAGTTATACCACCTGTCCACCGTCACGGGGCCAGCACAAACAAATATAATAATTTGCTCTTGTGATTATGACTATTTAATAACAGTATTATTTAGTAATCGTTAAATCATAATTTGCTGTTTATTGAATGAGTGATTCGACTAACGTATCCACCTCTTTACCAATCTCTTCCTTGAATGTGCTAAGCTTTTCAACTATGTCACGTGCATCAACGACCTTGGTATTCTGAGAAAGCACCCGCTTCGAGACGGTGGAATTATCGGGCAGCAATATCCAGCTGATATTGTAGCCTCGGTTATGATAGAACAGCAGCACTGTTATCAGCGCCTCGATGCTGCCGGCTGCAGCTTGTTCCAAGCGTGCAACTTGGTTTAAGGTGAGTCCGGTTTCGGCCGCCACCCTACCCTGCGTCCAATTTTCTTCATCAGGCGCCGCTAGTTCATCCCGTAGGAGAGCCATCCGCTTACCAATCTGCTTACTGTTCATCATGCGTTTGCCTTTTTGGTGTTGATTAGATGCTGCAAATTCGGGTCTCGTTTTATCCTATCCAATTCTTTGCTCACGATAGAAGCAATATCTTCCTTGATAGATTTATAATTATCTCGGATTATCGCATCCATTTCATCCTTTCCAGTCTCGGGATTGATAAAGCTGGTGATGTCGGGAATCTCTTGGTAAGCAGCTTCTTCCTTCTTGAGCTTGGCCACGTCAACCATAATTTGGGCGTGAAACACCTTCTGCGGTATCTCCTGCCCGAAATTGTCGGCCACGGCTCCTACAAATGTGCCTTGGCTAAGATTAGAAATCGTACTCGCGGGAATCATGTTGCCCAGCTGCGTCGAGATGCTGCTGCTCGTGTCTCGGCTGTTGATGCTCACGCCCTGGCGTTGCTGCACGATTTGCCCGAAGCGTTCCGACAAGGACTTGGCACTGGCCCCCGTTAACTGCCCAGAGATTACATTGCCCACTAGCTCCTGGATGGCTGTCGATTCCAGCTTACCATAATCCCGATCAAGTAAAGCTTGGGTTTGGATGCCAAGACATGTAGACACCCGGTTGCTGCGCGCCTCCGCAATCAAGCTATCCAGGCCCCGGAAGTAGATGGTGGGTAGCTCATCGACAATTAGCGACGACTTCAGTTTGCCGGGAGAGTTCACCAGTGCCACCATGCGCGAATTAAACAGGCCCAGTGCCGCGCCGTAGACGCCTTTCCGTTTGGGGTTATTGCCCACACAAATCACTTTGGGCGCTTCCGGGTTGTTGATATCAAGAGTAAAGTCATTACCGCTCATCACCCAGTACAAAGCTGGTGATGCCATTTGAGCCAAGGCAATCCGAGCCGAGGCAATCTGCCCCGAAAGCTGTTCCATGGCCTCATCTTCATACGCATCAACGAAGGGCTTGACGTAGTTTTCGATCTCGTCATAAGCACCTAGGATCGGGAACATTTCCTCATAATCTCGCGCCAGGAATTCGATCGTATGCGGGAAGGTGCAGTACTTGCCACCCTCGTAGAGCTTCAAAAACCAGATGATGGCCGCCACGAAGTTGATCGGGCTTTTGACAAAGAAGTCATCTTGCTTCGCTATCCAAGTGCGGTTTAAGTTCAGCATGATTGTCGCCGCAGACTCAGTGGCATCAATAATATCCGTCATCATCGAAGGCAGCAAAGGGTTACCTCGATGGCTCTTGCGGGGATTGTCAGGATCAACCACAAAGAACTGCACCGGTACGGCATACTTATCCTGGTGCTTCAGCAGCTCATTGTACACGACTAGGGTCAAGGAAGGAATCTTGTAGTCGTACACGTACATCGTGAATCCTTTCGCTATATGCTGCTTGATAAACTGGAGGATCACTGCGTACGATTTACCAGAGCCCGGCGTACCATATACCACCGTGGCGCGGAACGGATTGACGATGTTCACCCATCCGTTATACCGCTTGCCTTGGTACCAGTAGGTCGTAGGTAGATTAACGGAGTACTCGTTTTCTAGCTTCCGTTGCTCCTGGGGGAAGCTTTCGTTGGCCGTATTGAAAATGTCGTTCCTTAAATTCAGGCTGAGCATGCGGCTTATCTGTATGCCGCCCCTGAGTATGAGCAAGAAGCCTAGAACCGTTGTGCTGGCGTACAATCCGGTTATGACCGTGGGGGAATAAGCAAGGTCTAGCACCCAGACGTTTCCTAGGAAAAGCAAGGCACCAACTACCACATAGGCGATGATGGGCGGCCACGTCTGCTTATCATTCGGCTTGCCCCTGGTGGCAAAGCAGGTCATGGCCAGGCAGAGTACCGCAGCACCCTTAGTGACGTAAGGAGACCTAAACAAAGCGGTCTTTGTACTGAAGCGCGTGAAGATGTTTTCGACCCAGGGAGCCGTTAAATGATGCTCGGTGAAGAATCCAAAGCAGTAGTAGTACAGGTGCAAGGCCACTAGAAATGCCCCGATCACAAGCGTCATATTGACGATCATGCGTAATCCTTTTTCGTCTTCCATGGGTGTTGTAGGTTGGGTGTGCTAGACTTTAAAGTTTTGGACGCCGACGCTTGCGGCGCACGCTGTTTTCATTGCGTTCGGCATCATCCATAGTCGGCCCGCCGTGGCTAGCTGTTGTGTCTTCTAGTCGCACAAAAGGCCCAGCACTAGTGCTCGTCTCGTCGCCCACTAGACCACCGCTGGCGCTGGCTGTAGCAGGCGCGAATGGGGTGTTACTGCGCAAGGCCTCGCGGCCGTACTGACTGAAGTGCTCACGCAGCTGTTTGGCCTTGATGCCGATCTCGGTGCCTTTTACATTGCTGCCTTCGTAGCGGAAGCTGCTGCCCACGAGCACGCCCTTGCCATCCCGTTTTAGGTAGGCTTCAATCTGCTTCGCGCGCAGGTGTTCTACTAACTGGTCGACGGAACGAATAGCCTGATCTGCTAAAGCTGCGCTGAGCACGTCGCGTACGTAGCCGCAGGTAACTTCCTTCTGCGGGTCAAGGTCTTTGGTGCTCTGCCGGCGTGAGGGCAGCGGCGCCATCCCCAGTTGCTCCCGAATCTGACGGGTGGCCTTCACGTTCCGGGCGTAGTTCTGGTCCGTGCGCAGGGCTGGCCCGCCATCGGTGGGCACCCGATTGATGTAGATGTGAATGTGGGGGTGCTGCTTATCCTTGTGCTCAAACACGGCGACTTGATGCCGGTCGAGGCTCGCCCCCATCAGCTCACAGTACAGGGCCGCTGCCTTCAGCTTTTGCTCGCGGTCAACTATTTCCTCTGGGGCCCACGACAAAACCGTGTGCCATACGGGCTGTTTAATTCGGTCGCTCATGTCGGCTACAGCCCGCATTTCTGCGGCCATTCCGTGCACGCTGTTGCTACCCAAATTAGCTACACTTAGTAGCTCGGACTGCTTGTTGGTGCGGTCTGAACGCAAGCCTGCGCCGTACTCTAAGGCCCCGGTGAAGTCACTTCCGGTGACGGTTTTCGCAATCATTTCAGCGTCTCCAGCAAGCGATTTACCAGCTTATTCAGTTTCTCAGCGCTCACCGAATTGAGCTTGCCCGCGTTAGCTAGGCGCGTGAGTTGGTTCAGATTGTTGGCCGAACCTGCGATAAGGCGGCGTAAATCATTCGGTATTTTCTCCGAAATCTTTTTCCCCAGCGCCGCACGTCGCACATAATCGCCGGTCGTAAGCCCAGCCTTCGTCGCTTTTTGCTCGATGGTTTTCTTATCCACGACCGTGATGCGAAGATTAATGTGGGCTTCTTTGAGCAAGTCGGCTCGGGTTTCGGGAGCCAGTTCAGGCACATCAGTTTCTTCCATGTTGATACTAGGTTGAGGTCTGCAAAAGCAAGACAAGGGGAAATAGCTTGCGTCAATTTGCCCGTTGTCTTTGGTAGCGCGAACCGAAGGTTTGTGCGCACAAAGACATGGCTTGCTGAACAACTTCTACGGGTACTGAAAAGCGAATCTTTTTAGCCAAAACTCAGAGTAGTATACTGAAAAAACCAGTGTCCAAACGGGCTGTTTCGTAGGCACCAAGACAGAGTTTCATGCCTGCTTAACTAGTTGTTTTCATATCTGAATTGATAGATAATTAAATAGTTACTTTGATAGATTGATAGTTAACTACTTTGATAGATATCAAAGTATCAAAGCAGGTAACTATCTAGCTAATTGGTTAAGTATCTAGCTAGATGAATAACTAATGTGATATCATGACCTATATTCATGTACATAATCACCAAAGTAGTTAACAAAGCCTAAAACTGAGTGATGTGATTTATTCATAATCACGAAGTTAAATGTTGTTTTATTCATTCACACTGATAAATTTGTAATCAGTGAAAGAGTGAAATAGCTTCTTTGATGTGTGCAACCGTCATCCGAGTAGTGTTCTTTCCACTAAAACCCAAGTATTCGCATGAGTGCCACTAAGTACATTTCTATCTCGTCTCAGAAGGGAGGCGTGGGGAAAACCACTATTAACATTCTCGCAGCATCCATCTTCCACTTTCTCGGCAATGAGAAGGTGGCCGTGATCGATTGCGACTATCCGCAGCACTCCCTTGAAGGCCTGCGCCTGAAGGAACTGGATCAGCTACAGGCAAACCTCGACAAAGCGGCTGATTTTCAGGCGCTCGGCGTACAGGCTTACCCTATCGTCGGCTGCGAGGTAAAGGAAGCGCTCAGCATCGCCAAGGAAATGAATGGCGAGTTTGACTTAGTCTTTATCGATACGCCAGGCACGATCAACGTGCCTGGGCTGGTGGAGCTATGGAAGATGCTCGACTACGTTTTCATTCCTCTAGAATCAGATGTGCTGAGTGTCGAGGCGACTTTGCCGTTTGCTGCCGCGCTGGAGGCATTCGCCAAAGGCAAGCCAGGCAGCCGCTTGAAACAGTACTACGCGTTCTGGAACAAGCACATTAAGAGTGAGAAACAAGACTTCTACCAGCGAACTGAGGAACTGTTTGCCCAGCAGAATATTCCATTCCTCAAGAGCCGGTTGGAACACAGTGTGAACTATAAGAAGGAAGCCATGCGCTCGACTATGTTCCCGCTATCGAAGGAATATATGCGTCTGGGAATCAGAGGGCTGATTGAGGAAATGGCAGGGATCATTTTTGACGACGGCACGGCCAAAGCGGCAGCCACCGCCACCACCGAAAACAAAGCTCTTTAATAACTCCTGAGCATGGCTACTAAGAACGATTCTCCCGACGTGAATGCTTTCGTTAACTCATTTAAACGCAAGCCGCAACCTGCTATCCCTGCCCCGGCTGAGCCTGAGCCCGAAACGGTTACGGGCACCGATGTAGATTCTACCGCTATGGAAGTTGCTATTGAAACACCCGCCCCACCCGCACCGGTGGAGCGCCCAGCTATTCAAAAACAAACGGGAAGAAAAGAGCAGCCCGCCGAGCAGGAGGAACGCGCTGATTACGCTTCCTTTTTGGAGCCCGTTCGCACTCGCAAAGGCAAGGCGGTCTACGTGGATGAAGACACCCACAATGCCTTGTCTGTCATTGCCAACGCGGGCAGCGGGGCCTTATCTGACTTGTTGATCAATATCGTTAACCATCACTTCGAAACCCACGGGCCCGACATTCGCGCTTTCCTGAACGACCGGGAGAAGCAGAAGAAAAAGCGCCTACCCTACTAGTCCCTGCGCTTCAATGTCCTGATTTACACGCCCTTAATAAGGGTGGGCTAGCCACTGCTTTGCCTTTTTCCCTCATCCAACCTATACCGATATGTTTAAAATGATCTCGTGGCCGCAGTTCCTAGGGGCGCTGGCAGTCCTGACCGTCTTGTACTACGCGTGTGTTGCTGTGCTCTACTATCGAGCGGAGCTGATGGGCTTGCTATCTAGCAAAGGCAAAGCAGCTGGTGACGTAGCAACCCCCGCGCCAGCTGCAAGCTCTGTGCTAGGTAAAAGCACGTTAATTCCCAAGGCAGCCGTGGCAGCCACTCAGGCGCCTGCACCTGTAACGGCTCCGGCTAAGAGCGAGCCAGATGCAGCAGGGGAAGTGCAAAATCAAGTAGAAACAACCACCGCAGACGAGGCGGGAATAGTACCAGAAGAAACGCCGGTAGAAGCATCAAACAAAAAAGTAGAAAATGAAAATGCGATAATTGTTGCGACTGATAATGAAAAATCAATTAAGTTTACTAATGAAAGTACTTCAGAGGCAACCCAGCCCACTAATGATGGGGCTGAAGTTGGGCCTGAAGAGTTAGAAGAAGATTTTACGGTAGGGGTGGAGCAACTGAGCGACTACTTCGACCGCGCTGCCGCAGGTGATATTACCCAAGAAGAACTAGTCGAGGAAGTTCCAGCCCTGGAGAACACCGACCTGCTGGTGGCCTTTTACAAGAACAGCAAACAAACCGCCCAATCCTTAACCGCGAGCCTTTACGCTGGGATCGCTGAGCCCACTACTGACTAAATTTCTTAGTATAACTTTTCATTCTTTTTCTTTCATCATTTCTACCCTCTTCTACTCATTACAGCCATGCTTAACAAACGCTCAATTATCCGCCTCACTCATCGCTCAGCCAGGCCAATGCTCACTGCCTTAATGGTCCTGGCCACGGCTACTATCTCTTTCGCGCAAGGTGACGGTTCGGCCGGCATCACGAAAGCCACCTCGATGATTGGTGGGTACTTCGACAACCTCACGCTGCTCATGTATGCCATTGGTGCGGCCGCGGGCCTGGGTGGTGCCATCACCGCTTTTATCAAGTGGAACTCCGGTGACCAAAACACCCAGAAGCATCTTACAGCTTGGTTTGGCAGCTGCATCTTCCTAGTGGTGTCAGCCACCATCCTACGCTCTTTCTTCCTGTAAGGCAATGGGCCAATACCTAGTGAACAAGGGCGTTAACAAGCCGATTGAATTCATAGGGTTGGTTGGCGTGCGCTATCTCTTTATGCTGATTGGGGGCCTCGGCGGCGTGTTTCTAGCAGCCATTGTGCTGCTCGGCGTCGGGGTCAACACCTACCTGACTACCTTCTTGACGCTCGGTAGCGGGTTTCTCTGGTGGATCCGGGTATTCAGTCTTTGCGCAAAATATGGTGAACACGGCGCTCTCAAGCGCCAAGCCAAGGGCCGCCAGCCCGTGCGCATCGTGAATCGCAATGCTCGCCTCTTTCAAGACCTCAAGCGCTCATGAGCAACCTACTCCTTCCCTCCGCGACGCTGGAAAGCAAACAACCGATCTACGCGGTTGAAAACGGCTGCCTCATCAGCAAGAATGCTGACGTGACGGTAGCCTACCGCCTGGAGCTTCCGGAAATCTTCACCCTCTCGGAGGCCGACTACGAGTCCCTGCATTCTGCTTTTGTGAAGGCTGTGCGCCTGTTGCCGAATCACACGGTCGTCCACAAGCAGGATTGGTTTGTAGAGGACAAGTACGTAGCTGACTTTGAGGTCGAGCGGTCCATGCTCTCGCAGGCATACGAGCGGCATTTCAACGAACGGCCTTTCCTAAATCACTACTGCTACTTGTTTCTGACCAAGACGCCTAGCAGCCGCGAGGACTGGACCAGCTTGGCCACGTTGCTTACCCGTTCCAAGATTGTCCCCAAAGACATGATGGATGAGAAGCTTCTGAGTGCCTTCTTTAACGCAGTGGGGCAGTTTGCAAGAACCCTTTCAACAGTGGGCATTACTTGCACGCAGCTTACCGATGACGACTTGGCCGGCGTGAATGGCAACACTGGTTTGCTGGAAAAGTACCTCTACCTGAACATGAGTGATACGGCGCCAGTAGCCGATCTTGATTTTTCGCAAGGGCTAAAGGTGGGCTCAAAACGATGCCTGTGTTACTCGCTGGGCCAACTGGATGACTTGCCTGAAATCCTGGAGACAAGCGCCCGGCACGGCAACTTAAGCACTGACTACAGCGATTTCTTCATTGGCTTTGCTTCCCCGCTGGGCTTGCAGTTGAACTGCAATCACATCTACAACCAGTATCTGTTCGTCGATGACGCGGCCAAGACGCTGAAGACCTTCGAGAAGAAGCGGGACCGGCTTAATTCACTCTCCTTAAACTCGCGTCAGAATGCTATCAACAAGGAGTTTTATGACCGCTACCTGAATGAAGCGCTTTCGCAGCAGCGGCTACCGGTACGGGCGCACGCGAACGTCTTGGCGTGGACAGAGCGCGAGCTACAGGAGAAGGAGTTACGCGAGCTATTGGGGGATGCCATCACCAAGATAGGAGGGAAGGCCCGCGAGAACACGGTAGATATCGGCTCCCTCTTTTGGGCTGGTATTCCGGGCAACGCCGGCGACTTTCCCAGCGAAGAAACGTTCTACACCTTTGCCGGGCCTGCCTGCTGCCTGTGGAATGTCGAGACCAACTATCGTAGCTCCAGCAGCCCCGTTGGTATCAAGCTGTCGGATCGCCTTACGGGTAAGCCCGTGCACGTTGACATCTCGGAAGAGCCACGCAAGCGGGGCATCATCACCAACCGCAACAAGTTCATCTTAGGTGGTACGGGTAGTGGCAAATCGTTCTTCACGAACGGCATGGTACGCCAGTTCCATGAGCAAGGTGGCCACGTGCTGCTGGTAGATACCGGCAATAGTTATAAGGGCCTGTGTCGGCTACGGGGCGGGGTATATTACACGTACGAAGAGCACAAGCCTATCAGCTTCAACCCCTTTTTTGTAGCTGGAGCGCCCGACGTGGAGAAGCGCTTGAGCCTGCACAATCTACTCGTAATGCTCTGGAAGCGAGCAAACGAAGCCGTTTCGCAATCCGAGTACGTGTCCATCTCTACCGCGCTCACGCAGTACTACCAGCTCTTGCAGAGTGATACAACAATTAAGGCCTCCTTCAATACCTTCTATGAATTCCTGCTGGGCCCCCACGGCGCCTACCTGAAGAAAGAGAATGTGCGGGAGAAGGATTTTGATATCGAGAACTTCCTGTACGTGCTGAAGCCTTACTACCGAGGCGGGGAGTATGATTATTTGCTCAACGCGGAGCAGGAGCTTGACCTAACCCAGGAAAGCTTTATTGTCTTCGAGATCGACAACATCAAGGATCACCCGATTCTGTTCCCGGTGGTCACGCTCGTGATCATGGATACGTTTCTACAGAAGATGCGCACGCTCAAAGGGGTGCGCAAGATGATTCTGATTGAGGAAGCCTGGAAAGCCATTGCAACGCCGGCTATGGCCGACTACCTGAAATACCTGTTCAAAACTGTCCGCAAGTTTCAGGGTGAAGCCGTCGTAGTCACGCAGGAGCCGAAAGACATTATCGACAACCCCATCGTTAAGGATACCATCATCACCCAGTCTGATTGCATGATCCTGCTGAGCTTGGAGAAGTTCATGGGCAAGTTCGATGAGATTCAGGACGTGTTGGCACTCTCTGAAAAACAAAAAGCCTTGGTGCTCAGCATCAACAAGGACCGCCGCCCAGATGAGTTTTACAATGAGGTCTACATTGGCCTAGGCACCAAAGTAGCCACGGTGTACGGCGTGGTTGTGTCGAAGGAAGAGTACGTGACTTACACGACGGAAGAAACCGAAAAAATGGTTCTGTTTGAAAAGCTAGAAGCTGGCCTTGGTATCGAAACCGCCATTCAGGTCTACGCTCAGGAGTTGCGCGAAGCCGGCTAAACCATAGGGAAAAGAAACCCCGCACTAGCTAACTTGAGGCTGCTACCATACCACCCACCGATTATGAAAACGACCTCCTTATTCTTACTCGTTAGTTTATTACTGGGCTCTTGCGGGGAAGATGCCGCCTCGAAGAAGCTCGCGTCCGATACAGAAGCCAGGGTTACTGCTTCTGTAAAGCAGCTACTCGGCACCACGAATACGAACTACCTTACGACGGTACACAATTGGTATCAGAGTGATGTGCCCAACTTGATCAAGCTCAACCCCAAGACGGAAAGCATCTACCAGGCACACGCTGAAATTCTGCAAGAAGCTAAGACGCAGGAGCCGAAGCTAACCAGCAACAACATCGTAACGGTGGAGCAAGCGCAGGGCGTTCGTTCGATGTACAAGAAGCTAGTCGACGAAAGTGCGGCCAATGTGCAAGAGCTGTCGGCGCTGGCCACTAGCAAGACGAGCATGAGCGAAGCTGAGCAACTGAAGTATGTCTCGGACTTGGCCGAGAAAGAAACCCACCAGTTGGCCTTAGTGAAGTACTACGGCAAACGTACCGCGGCGGCAATTGCTCAAAAGGAGCAAAAGCTCAAACACCAGAAGTACAATCGCGAAGTGTGGGGCCACGAATAGGCCGACCGCACCCATTTACTAATCACATCTAGGTCATGAAAAAAACACGGTTTTACCTGTGTGTGGCAGCGCTTTGCCTTTTGGGTAGGCCTTCCGCACACGCACAGGCAGTGGTTTCCGCGCCAATTTTGGAAGGTACCAACTTCATTCAGACGGGTTTACAAGCCACGCTGAAAGCGCTGAGCACGAAAGCCAACACCCTCGTGAATGCTGGCGTGGTCGAGCAGGTGTTAACCAAAGGCTTTACCGAGAAGAACATGCTGCTGGCCAAGAGCTGGTACGATGGGCTGATGCAGGTGAGCAATACCATCAAGCAGTACCGTAGGGTGCGCCACATCTTCGAGCGCCAAACGGCCATCATTACCATCTACTCCAACTACATCGGCAAGTTCAAGCAGGATCCCAACCTTTCCCCCGAGCAGGTGGCAGGCATGGTGCGCGGCTATACGGTGTTGATTCAGGAGTCAGCCTCTTACCTGGACGATTTGACTGCCATTGTCTCACCGCTAAAGTCAAAGATGACGGATGCCGAAAGGATGGAGTTGATTGATGCTCTTGATGACAAGGTGACGCATCAGTATGATTTGGTGAACTACTTCACGCGCCGCAACATGGCCATGTCGTTTCGCCAAAATCAGGCAGCAAAAGACTTGGCTACCATCAAGCAGCTCTACGGCCTAGCCAAATAGCGCATGAAAAAGGCTCTATTTCTGCTGGCTATAAGTGGCCTGATGCTCCTTGCTCGCTCTGCCAATGCTCAGGTAGTGGTGTGGATGCCGATTGCTGAAAAGCAAGCTACTAAGCAAGCTACCCACCAAGGTTTCCTGACGACCCTTCGTGCTTTAGGTAATACTATTGTCAAGAAGGGCACCAACACCCAGGCCGTCATTAAGAAGCTCACGGATCAGACGGCCGCCATGCACGAAGAGTGGTACTCGAGTCTGCTCAAGATCAACTCGGTGGTGAAGGATTACCAGCGTGTGAAAACGATTTGGACTTATCAGGATCGCACGCTAGCCCTCTACACGCAGAACATGACGCAGTTGCGGAGCAATACATACCTGACACCCGCCCAGATCCAGGGGATGATTAAGGGCTACACGGTGCTGCTCTCGGAAAACGTCGGCCTGCTCGATGACCTGACCACCATCATCACCCCGAACGCGGCCAAGATGACGGACGCCCAGCGCCTAAAATTCATCAACAAGCTCTCCGATAAGGTGGTGCACCAATACGAGCTCGTTTCCTACTTCACCCGGCGCAACCAAGCCATTGCCTCGGCGCAAACCAAGGCTGCGAAAGATCATCAGATTCTCAAACAACTCTACGGACTATCCAAGTAACACCTATGCTACTCTCCCTTTTCTCCTTACTGCTTCAGGTATCGATTCCGGTCGAGTCGCTGCAACAGCTACTCGACAATCTCTATGATGAAATGCTGCCGCTGTGCGCAGATCTAGTCAACGTTGGGCGGGCCCTAGGTGGTCTAGGCGCACTGGTGTTCATCGGCAGCAAGATTTGGCGCAACCTAGCTACAGCGGAGCCTATTGACTTTTGGCCCTTGATGCGGCCGTTCGGCATCGGTATCGTGATTATGTTTTTTCCCTCCATGCTCGCTGTTTTGAACACCGTCCTTGGGGGCGTCTCTTCGGCCACAAACTCTATCGTGCGGGTGCAGAATCAGAACATCATTCAATTGCAGGAGCGTAAGGCTGAACTACTTGCCGCACGCCCGGAGAATGCGCCCTATGAATCAGATGACGCCTTTGAAAAAGAGTTGGAGACGAAGGACGCTCTCGACTTCGGTGGAAAAGCGGCCCTGTACTTCAACCGCATGAGCTATGATGTGCAGAAGAACTTTCGAGAGTGGATTCGCAATGTGTTGGAGCTGGCCCATAACTCGGCTGCGCTGGTGATCAATACGATCCGCACCTTCTTTTTAATCATCCTCTCGATCATTGGCCCGATCAGCTTTGGGTTTGCCATCTGGCCTGGTTTCGAGGCGACGCTGACCAATTGGATAGCCCGCTATATCAATGTGTTTCTGTGGCTGCCAGTGGCCAACATCTTCGGGGCTATCATCGCCAAGATTCAAGTGATGATGCTCAACCTGGACATTCAACAGATTCGCACCAATGGTGATTTGGAGGCCGCTGATATGGGCTACATGATCTTCCTGGTGATTGCCATTGCAGGCTACTTCACCGTGCCTTCCGTGGCGAACTGGATTGTGGCCGCCAGTGGCATGAGCAATATCCTGCGCTTTGCCACGGTCCAAGGTGGAGCCGCTGCCAGTGGGGCGGCGAGTGCAGCTGGTGCTGTTGGTGGGCAGGCCATAGGGCGCGGCGTGAACACGGCGGGAGCGATGCTTTCCGACATCAAAAACAACACGGTGCCTGGTAGCGTGGGCAATCAAACAGGCTTCAAGAACACGGCTGCCTAATCCACCTAAGAACCTATAACGATGTTCCGATCTCTCAAAAATATCGACTCTGCTCACCAGCAAAGCAGAACCATGTTCTTCACGCTGGCCCTGTTCTGCCTGGCTATCACCATCTACGCCATCTACTCGGGGCATAAGAGCGTGAAGCTTGCCCTAGATAATATCTACCTGCTAAATAATGGGCAGCTCATGACCGCTAGTGCCCACAACGTAAAGGAGAACCGACCGGTCGAGGCGCAGGATCATGTGAAGCGGTTTCATGAGTTCTTCTTCACCTTGGACCCAGACGCGAAAGCCATTGAGTACAACGTCAGCCAATCCCTGTATTTGGCCGATGCCAGCGCGCGCCGGGAGTATGAAAACCTAAAAGAAAGTGGGTACTACAATGACTTGATTCAGGCGAATATCAGCCAGCATATTCAAGTTGATAGCGTGGCCATTCAGCCCAACGGGGACGCTTACTATGCCAAGTGCTACGCGCATGAGCAGATCATTCGCGCAACTACGGTAACGACCCGCGACCTAGTATCCGAGTGCTACCTGCGCGACGTGTCGCGTTCGGCCAACAACCCGCACGGCTTTTTGATAGAGCGGTGGCGAGTGATCCAAAACCAAGACTTGTCTACTGAACAGCGGCGCTGAACAGCTGCCCTGGCCTCTCGTCACCAAGCTTTATCCTTACTCCAATGAGCGCACCCAAGCACACGCAAGAGTTCATTAAGAAGCGGCGGCTACTGCTGTTCATTCCGCTCCCTTCGGTTGTTTTCCTGACTATCCTTTTTGTTCTGGGTGGCGGCGGTAAAGGGGTGCCCGAGGCCGAGGCGGGGGCTGGGATTGCCTCTTCTGGCATCAACACCTCGCTTCCTTCAGCTGGCAAGACTTCGCTATTTGAAAACAAGTTGGATGCCTACGCCGCGCCGCAGGATAGCACCCACCGGAACGGGCTGGCCTTCGCGCCTCCTGTTAGCGGGGCGGCGGCGGCCCCCTCGAATGATTCTGCCGCTAGCCAGGCCGCAGGTCTGAATTATGCTGTGCAGCCGGGGCAGTCTTCGCAGCGCTACGACCCTAACACTGATCCGAACGTAGCGGCTATGCAGAGCCGTATGCAGCGCACGCAGCAGCAGCTCTACGCTCCGGAACCTACTCATTCCTATTCTTCCGGTAGTGGATCCACTAGCGCTAGCTATGGGAGTGGTTCGGTGAAAGATGAGCAAATGGATCAGAGCTTACGCGAGTTGGATCAATTGCGCCAGCAGTACGAGAAGCGGCTGCAAGACTTAGATAAGACGCCACCAGCGGCACCAGCGGCACCAGCGGCACCAGCGGCGTCGGCGGCGTCGGCGGCGTCGGCGGTTGCGTCAGTCTCTGCTAAATCAAGCAAGCCTGCACCGTCAGTGGTTGCAGCCGAGCCGACCTCCGTGGTGAATAGCCTACAAGCCAAGCCTACAGCTTCACGGCAAGCCAATAGCTTCCATGGCCTAGGTGGCACTTCCCGTTCTGCTGCGGCCGTGAATGCGGTGCCTGCCGTGGTCCACTCTGATCAGGTGGTCGTGCAGGGGCAAACGGTAAAGCTGCGTCTACTCGCTGATGTACAACTCGAGGGACGCGTGATCCCGGCTAACACCTTCGTGTATGGCGTGTGTGGTCTGAGTGGGCAACGGCTTACCATTACCGTTAAGTCAGTTCAGTACGAGAACAGCATTGTGCCCGTCAGCCTATCCGCCTACGATCTGGACGGTGGGGAAGGCCTTAACATTCCCGGCTCTGTAGATCGGGACGCTGCTAAGCAGGGTATGGCCAGTGGCGCCAGCAGCGCCGACCTGCTCACCATGTCGCCGAGCCTAGGAGCGCAAGCTGCTGGCATCGCTATTCAGACTGGTAAGGCCATCGCTGGCAACAAGATCAAGCTGGTCAAAATCAATCTAAAAGCCAACTATAAACTACTGCTCCAATAATGAAAACACGCCAATTTGTATTCGCCTCGCTCGCTAGCCTAGGCCTTTCCTTCTCGGCCATGGCCCAGCAGAAAGCCTTACCGTTCCTCACCATCGACTCGCAAAACCTCATCTCCAGTTATCACCTGGGCGTTGGCTTTCAAAAGACAACCCACTTGATTTTCCCCAGCGCCGTGACCTACGTAGATCTAGGTAGTGGCAGCATCATTGCCGATAAGGCGCAGGGCGCGGAGAACATTGTAAAGGTCAAAGCAAATGCCTCCAGCTTCGTTCAAACGAACATGACCGTGCTCACAGCTGATGGCAAGCTGTATTCCTTCCTGGTAGACTTTGAGCGTGACCCAAAGATCATCAACGTCAACTTTGCTAACACGATAACCGGTGGCGGTGCCCCGCTCGTACAGGCCAGCAAAGCAGCGAAGACCAAGAACACGATGGAAGCCACCGCGGCTGATGTGTCTGCCAAAAAACGCACGGTGCGCCGGCATGATGTGCGCAAGGATGATGTTACCCTCGGGCTGCACGGCCTGTATACCGCAGATGATTTGTTTTACTTTCAGATGTACATGTTCAATAAGTCGAACATCGGCTACGATATCGACTTATTGAAATTCTATGTGCGCGACAAGAAGACGGTGAAGCGCACGGCGGTACAAGAGTCCGAAGTTGCCCCGCGCTACGTGTACAACAGCAGCCATAACGCCATTGCGGGTAACACCTTGCTAGAGCGGGTGTACGTGTACCCTAAGTTCACCATACCTGATGACAAGGTGCTTGTGGTGGAGATGTTCGAAAAGGGCGGTGGGCGTCACCTCTCGCTCAAGATTACCAACCAAGATATTCTGAAGGCGCGCATGCTCAGTGTACCGCCGACAACAGTAGCAGCACGCTAGTTCTCGCATGGCTAGCTATGAAAAGGGTATAGCGGATCGCTATACCCTTTCTGGTTTTTCAGTAATCGCAGCTTAGAGTGGGGTTTACTTGGCGTCAAGTTAGAGACGAAAGAGGTAGGGGATTCTGATCCTTGGCGCTATGCTCTTGGTAATCGCAGCTTAGAGTCAATTTCTCGTACTGTCAAATTAGACCTTTTTTTTATATAATTGTATTATTCAAACAATATAAACCCAAGCTATTGTAGCGGATAAGTTCAGCCCGCGAGGGCTAAGTTTTGGTTTTATGTTCTTCTAGTGTATCCCCATTTATTTTCAATACCAGCAGTATCCCTTCTATTTTTACTCAAAGCTTTTTCAATTTCTCTCTTCGAGAATGTAACACGCTTTGAATCTTCTTTGACGGATAAAATCATATTTGAGCGATGAACAATAACAAAGTAAAACCGATATTCGGTATCATGAGCGTACTTCTTTCGTTTGGTAAAATTAGCTCTTAAATAAGACCAAAAAGAAAACATTGTATCTCCAAGAGTAAATTCAGGAGCCTGCACTTTAGCTGTTTCAAGTTCATATGGATCATCTCGGTAAGACACTTTATCCCTGAAACAAGCAACCATAACATCTTTAAGATCATCTGCAGTTAGTCCACGCATAGATTCTGGATCAATATCATCTAATGTTAATTGATCCTTAATAGCGTAGCTTAATACCACTGCCAAATGAAAACTATCCTGAATATAATATCGAGAGTTGTATTCAGAATTTAATCGCTCACGCGCTTCTTCTTGTGTCATATTTGTAGTAGACACACAAAACATATAACAATTTTGCCCTACATTTCCAAAAGCATCAATACCTAATTCATCATTCCTGTAATTAACAAATCCCTCTTCAGGATCAGCGATACCGAATGAGGGATCCATATTTCTATAATATTTCCCTGTCCCAAGCTGCAATGTTGTTCCCAGCAGCAACGGATTATGTTCTTCCTTACAGTATTTAATCAACTCCATGGTGGTCGATAATATAATTTGATTGATCTGTCATGCTTGACAATGTGCATAATATATCAACCTATTGATGAGTTACGCTTTCCCCATCTGCTCAATACTCAACCGCCGTGTCGCGCTCGGCTAGCTGCCAGTTCGCCCGCTGGGCTGGTGTGGCGTGGTAGAGGAACACAGCAGGCTGAGCAGTCAGCAGGCACGGCCAGAAGCTGCCATCCGAGATAAAGACATAGATAGAAGTAGTAGTCAGTTCGACTCTGTTAATACTTGCCATCTAGCAAAGCTAGGCACATGGCTTGCATTACGGTAGGCATGTACAACAACGAACCTAGCTTTGTAGAAAAGATGCTCGGCCGGCTTGGCATGGCCGTTGTCATGGGTGCCGCCATTTTGCTACTTAAGGCCTGCGATGTGATGCCGTAGTTGCAAGGAGTTACTGCACGTAGCGACTACTCTTACGTTAATTGATACTAAGACTCTTTTCCGCATGAGCAACCCGCAATCTCCTTCTCCCCACGTCCTCTTAACTGTTCCAGACTCTATCTCTGATAAAGAACTGGCTTTAGTACTGGATAATTTTGACTTGCCAGAGTCACTGATCAAAGTCCGCAAGACGGAACAACACACGTATAACGCTTTTGAATGGGCACTCCCAACAGCCTTTGCAGTATACATTGGAAAGTTGTTAGTAGACGAGCTGGTAAAACAAGCGGCTAAAGATGCGAGCCCGAAATTGATAGCAGGGATAAAGGCGATGGCCCGCAAATGCCGAGAGATGAATATTCGTTGGCTTTCCGCTGCGGAGATCAATGGCAAAAGCACCCGACGTTATAAGCAGTCAGCAGGTTTCTCCATTTTGGTACAAACCGAATCTGGCCAGGTGGTCAAAATGCTATTTGATCAAGAGCTCAGCGCCCAGGAATGGGAAAGTGTTATTGATGGTTTCTTAACGGCAATCATAGCTAAGGCCAAAGGCTTGCCTACTCCGCAAGGTGACGCCGTGGATGCAGTCATTGCAGAGATTGGAGAGCCTGATTCACAGGTGTATGTGATATATAATAGGGAAAGTAAGAGTTGGGATCTGCATAACGGCCAGAGCATGCTAGCCTTGCAACGTGACCCACCAGCGCCAGACGTCAATTAATCAAACTTATTTTCAGCTATTTGTGTAGATTAGGTTATCCTTGAGCGCTTATTTTCTTCAGCTATGCGCACGTTCCTTATCATCTTGGTTACTGCGGTCTTTCTGTATAGCCCCTATGGACCCAGCTGGGGCCGCGACGTAGTGAACATGGCCATCGTGCTTGGTATCTTCGGAGCCATCGGCAAGAACATGCCTCGGCGCCGTTACCATCACGACCACGACTAGTATTTCGTAAAACCCGGGATTCCGGATTTTACCAGAACGCCGCTTATTGAGTATTTATGCTGACCACCTTCGACCCAATTGTTTTCGTAAAAATCACATCAGGGTCGTTTATGTTGGGCTATCTCGGCTGCATGCTCCTGCAAGACGTGTTTGGTATTCACATCGGCCGCAAGCGGAAGTAGAAGTTATTGCACCGTGGACCAGAAAACCGCCACCGAGATATTGCGGAAGGCTACCAAGGGGTTTCAGTCACCCGAGGCACAAAAGCAACTGCAGCAAGTCAGAGAGAAAATGAATGCCGCTGCGCAGCAAATTGGCATAGTGGCCACGAAGGCTTTAGCTAATTTCAACAAAGCCCTAAAGAAGTAGTGCTCCGGATTTACTAGCTGCTATTTATCCTCCGCTTGAAGCCAGGTACGGCACGTCATGCAATCTGTGCACCGCATCTTGAGTTCAGTTACTCCCTCGGATCTGTCTAGTACTTCCTCATGCGTGTGCAACGTGTCGTCCAGGCACGTCTCACAGCAGAGCAGTTCTGCGTTGGCAAGACTATCCTCTAAAAAGTGTAGCTCATCTGCTTCCATGGGTGCCGCTTTTGCTGTTACCAAAAGTAAGAGGTTTTACTGCCCGCCGCGCCCCTAGTTTGCGCAGCCCTTTCTTCTCCGTTCCGGCCGGTTCGCCGACGTGCCCGATCGTGCCCGTATTCCTTCTCTGTGGCACGCGTCTTTTTCGAATGATCACTTTATCGTTTGATGGTACGTGAGTTCAACCTACGTAAGCTCTGCGCTAAATTCGACCAGTCTGGCCTCGTCAGCCCGACCGAACATCACCCTAAAAGCTAATTTTATTCTCTCTGTCTGTGGTCGTTGCAGTGCTATTCTTAAGATTCTATTTTTCTCTCTATAAGGAGTGGGTGAACCAAACCCGACAGATTAGTGAACCAAACCCGACACAGATGGTGAACGAAAACCGACAGTGGTGAACCAAACCCGACAGTGTGGTGAACCAAACCCGACAGTGTGGTGAACGAAAACCGACAGTATAAAAAGGCATAAAAAAGACCATTCCGCATATTGCAAAATGGACCTTTTTAGACTATCAAAAACGGCGCCCACGCTACTGAGAACGCATATTTTGAGCTAGGTTTTGTAGTCGCTGCTGAACTACTTCCTGCTGCTGTTCGGTGGCCACACGGTGCAGCTCATCTTCATCTGCTCGCTGGATCGTCTTTTTGGTTAGGATCACTCGGTAGACGTCGGGGCGGCTACCGTCTTGCTGCCGGCGTGCATTCTGGGTGCTTCCTTTTTCTATGCGAGCTGTGAACGGGATGCTATCTAAAGTGCAAACCCGGCTAAGGTAACCACGAAGCAGGCTAGCGGCTTTCTTGGGTGGCGTTTTTACAAAGCCGGCTATCTCCAGCAGTTCATCAAAGTTCTCAGTGAACTCGGCCTTACCTTTGTTCTCAGCCGTGCACCACAGGCCCCAAGCATACCGCATCCGCAGGTACAAAAAGCGTCCTACCATCCAGCTGCTTCCCCGCTTAGAGTGTTCCGTTCCCGCCGTGCGCAGGCTTACATAATCGGGAACACTGATCACTTGGCTGAGCAGGTGATTGTTTTGCACAAAGTCAGGGTTTGCTTGCATCGTGTAGCGCACGTAGGCGCGGCTGCTACGCTCGATGGTGAGGCCCTTAAATACTTTGAGCGTACTGAGGGTGTAACGCGTGCGCCGGCGTTCATCAACAACACGGTATTCCTTTTCCGCATAGGCAATTGAGTTGGTAGACATGCTGTAGAGCACGGCATCTAGGATGCAGCGGCCGTAATCTTTGCGATGCTTATCCCGGTAGGCAAAGATGGCTTCGCCGCCTGGCGTCAGTGGCTTGAGTACGCTATTGCGTACGTGGCCAAAGAGGTTGTAAAAGTCGGCGGCATGGAAAGTGAGGGTAGGGGTAGGAAAGAGCAGGTCTATCCGCTCCCGGAAATTGGGCACATACGTTTCTTTGGCTGCCCACACCAACAGGTCGATTGCAAGACTGCCATAGGGGCCGAATTGCAATACCTCATTAGGATACCTGCATATGTTAGAATCCAGGTAGATTTTTTCTACATTTGTCATGCGAATACTTAATACTTAGCGGGAGTCCTTGGTTGCACAGGGGCTCCCGCAGTGTTTTTATGCCAATCGGCTCAAATAGAGCTGATCTACTTGGCTTCTGAAAGGTAATGTTTTTGTTCAGATTGTTTTCAATCTGTCAACAAACAGTTTTAAGCACCTTCCGCCGAAAGGATAGCTTTTATAAGTGGTACCTAGCTTTCTTGCTTAGGCTTGCGTGGGCTGTACTTTCGTCCAGCAGCTTGCTTCACAGCCTCTTCGCGCTGCTGTACGGCCTGTGTGTCTTGCGCCGCCTGTTCCAATACCACCGCCATTACTTTCGAGATAGGCTTATCAATAAGCTGCGCCAGCACCAGCAAATCATGAACGGTAAAAAACGAAGGATCTGCTTCTAGGCGCTTCAGCTTCGTGTGGCTTATACCTAGCACCTTCATGAAGTCGCGCTCGGTAAACTTGTTGTCTTCGCGCAGGAGCTGACTGAAGGTCAGAGGGGGCGTTGTGCTATCCATACGGGGCGAAAGTAGTAGAACCGGCTGTTCCATGGCGCATACGTCAGTAAACAAAAGGGAAGAAAAGAGCCCGCAGGAAAGCCCCGGTTACTATGCCGGGGCTTTCTCGTAGCATCTATACAGCGGCCTTAGTGTCTGCACCTAGAATTAGGTTCGCGGCCTTTTGGGCGTGGCTAGCGGCTTTTATCAGCAGCGTTTTATCTGCTTTCAGCCGACCGAGCCAGAATTGAAGGTAAGCGGCCGTGTTGTCGTCGGTGGCTTCAGGGTTGATACCAGCGGCCCCACACAGGAAAGCGGCGCCCATCTCGGCTGTTAGCTCTTCGCGGGCGTAACCCTCGGTGCCTTTCACGGCCATATTCTCGGCTAGGTCGGGTCGGTTCAGGCGCTGACGGTGGCCGGTGCTGTGCGTCAACTCGTGAAACAAGGTCTGGTAGTATTGCTCAGCCGAGCGGAAGCTGCTGAACAGCGGCATGTTTACGTAGTCGGTGGCAGGCACGTAGTACGCTTGTTGGTCCATGTGCGTGATGCGCGGCCGGTCGGCCCAGCTCGTCACAATGGCTTCCGCTGCGGCGATGGGCTCATGCTCTACCGGCGCGAACTCGGGCACCACTAGTTCGACGCCTTCCACATCGGCAATGTTGAACACGGTGCAGTACTTCACAAAGGGCGTTTTCTTAGTTTGACCGTCCTCCGTCTCTTTCTCTACCACGTTGTAGAAAATGATGGGGAAGCCCTTTGCGCCTTTGCGAATGTAGCCGCCTAGATCTTGAGCTTGCCGGTACGTCATGAAGAATGGCAGACCTTCGCTGAGGAAGTGCAACAGAAAAGCGTTGATGCCGGTGTACATGTGGCCGGTTACGAAGTTGCGCGGTGCACCGAGCGAGTGCCAGGGCTTCTGCCACGGAATTTCACCGCCTTCCATCTTGGCGATAATGCGGTCAGTGATGACTTGGTACGCGTCAGCTGTTGCAGGGCTGGCGCTGGTGGAGGTGTTGCGAATACCTTTCATGAAACTGAGCTTTAGAGAAGGGCTTTGTTGCTCTTTCTATACTCCAATATACAAACTTTGTTTTCATTTTGCAAACAAAGCAATAAATATAATCTTATCTAACTGCTTCTATAACATTTTCTAAACGCTCGTTTGGAAAATGTTATAAGCCGTACCTTGCGGGCCCGATGAGTACCCGCTACGTGCCCTATTACCGCGTTTCCACCCAGCGCCAAGGCCAATCCGGCCTGGGCCTCGAGGCTCAACAAGCCGCCGTGCAGGCGTTCGTGCCGGATCCTAAGCAGCTGCTGCCCGCCTTTACGGAAGTAGAAAGCGGCAGCAAAAACCAGCGGCCCCAACTCGCTGCTGCCATCGCGGCCGCTCGGGAGCAGGGGGCTACCCTTCTAATTGCTAAGCTCGACCGCTTGAGTCGCAACGCGGGCTTTATCTTAACCCTGCGCGATTCGGGCGTCAGCTTCGTCTGCTGCGACATGCCCGACGCCAATATCTTAACCGTCGGCCTATTCGCGGTCATTGCCCAGCACGAGCGCGAACTGATCTCCAAGCGCACGAAAGATGCCCTGGCCGCCAAGAAGGCCCGGGGCGCGGCGCTGGGCACGCCGGCCAACATGACGAGTGCCGCCACCGCGAAAGGGTTACTGGTGCGGCAGCAAAATGCCCGCGACTATCAGCCCAGCAAGCAAGCGGCCCGCTTGGCGGGCCTGCTGCACGTACAAGGGTACACGCTCTATCAGATCGCGGAGGAGTTGAATACGGCCGGGTACCGCACCCGCCGGGGTCAGCTCTTCTTGCCCATGACGGTGCTCCGCTTGTTGAAGCGTTAAGGGCTTGCCTCTCCACTTATAAATAGTATACTACTTGTGTGCTCGAAGTGGCTGCTTTTACTACGTTGGCCGGCTGATCGCAGTGGGGATGAAGTTACCCGAAGCAATCTGCAGGTAGGGTTCAGAAAGAGAGTGGGAGCTTTCTAGACGCCGACTCCGGCTAGGGGTGCACTTGTTCAGCCAGCCGGAACCGTACGGCAGTTGCGGAGCACCGAGGCGAGCGTCTCGTGGGCTCCACAGCGTACGGCTACTTACATACTATTCAAATAGAATATTAATATAAGATTTGGGGCAAATCGTTAAAATCAAAAGAATACTTAATATAAACAGTTCCAATATTAGAGAAGACAATTTGTATTTCACCGTTCCTTACTCTTCCATTAATAGGAATATAGTCAGATTCAACTACTTTAATTAGCCTATATGTTGGGTGCCTTCTAAGAATGTAATTCAAAGCAATACCTACTGCAGTTTCATTAATCCATGAATTAAAATTACCAGTTACTTGTGAATAAGAACTTGGTATTGGTATACATTCTCCGTAACATTCCTCATCTTTTTCCCTAATACAAATCGCAAGATGTTGACTAGGACATCTTACGCCGCCTCCATCTGGATTTGTACACTTACATTCACAGCTCATTATATCTTAGCTTTTTTGTAAAATGACAGGATGTTATTTTTAAATTCTACTCCATATTTAGGAAATCTATCTATTACCATATCTCCTATTTTTAAAAAAAAATCTTCAACAGTGGACCCATTGATGTAACCCGTTCTGAGTACCATATTTAGCTCTTCACTTGAAAAACAACTTAAATCCACTTGTATACCTATTCTATCAGTCATTATTCGCACAAAATAATTAAATAATGTATTATCCGGTATATAAATATTAACAGATTTAAACGGCTGCAGTAATCCAGTTAATTCTTTAATAATTCTATTAAAAACAGTATTTATCTTTTTATTTCTTATCAGAAGAATGGAAGAATGATCATCATCAGTATTCACCACCAAATTACTCTGAACATTTGGGGGAATAGCTGATTGGCGTGGAACTATAATATCCTGGTTCCCACCTTGATAAATAATCTTTGGAGAATGCTTTAGATTTGCGAATCTCTCATTTAATTGAGTAGTAAACTCACCCATAGCTTGAAGATCTAACACTTGAGGATTATTCCCTAAAAGGCCTTTTCCAATATTTGCAAGGTTAGAGCCTATATGCGGCACAGATAGCGATATAAATAATTTTATTTTGCTACAAATTTCATCACCTAGCCAAGTCAATGCACTCTTTATAACTAGACCACCCATGCTATGAGCAATAAAGGATATAGAGTTATACTTTTCATGAACTGATCTTATATTCGTTTCCAATGTTCTAGAGATAGACTCTATTCCAACATTAAATGTTATTATATCTTCTTTGGGCCTCGAAGAAAAAAAGCTTAAAAGAGTATTTAGCCACTTTCTATCATTTCGCATTTCAATTATTCTTGTCGAATAATTGAATAAAATTATATCAAAATTATTCTGTATCAATTCATTCTCTTTGAGTACTTCGACGAAATTTTCATTACTACCCTTCCAATTATGAACTCCTCCACTAAGCCCATGAACTAGAATAATCAAATGTTTATTATTATCTTTCTCTATTACGTATTCCATACTAATGGTCTTGGCAAATTACAGGTTCACTATAGATAGGTAGCTGTTAGAAGCAGGCAAATTCGGCACCTAGTCTTGTTTCAGTGCTGTAACGAACAACACTATGGAAATAACTATCGATGAGTTCAATATCCATAGCTATTATTACACAAAACGTCAGTACTAACCTCAGTAGAATTTCAAGAAATGCAAACAAAGTAGGGTTGATGCTTTAAGAGAGGCCTGCTTGCATTAACTTCTTGAATTGGTCAAAATATACCTGTCCTTCTTGCATTCTTTCCTCAAACAGGTGCTGCCGGGCTTCTTCATTCGTTGCGGCTCGGTAGAGGTCAGCGGGTGGCAGGTTATCAAAATAATGGTTATTCATCCATTTCCACGCGATCCAATAATGACGCGAATCGCGCTTTAGTTTCGGAATCCCGTTCTGAATCAGAGTAGCCAAAGGACGCAACGCTTCTTCATTGGCGGGCACGTTCTGGCCGTCTTTTATCGCTCTAAACCCATAGCTCTCTTTATGGAGACGGAAGTAGATCGGGTACGCCGGCAAGGGGGACACGTTTTCGCTGAATCGTGCATTCCACTGTTCTTCGAATTGGTGAATTAGCCTCTGAATGA
>NZ_CP141188.1 GCF_035609205.1 Hymenobacter sp. GOD-10R | reverse complement strand
TTGATTGACGGAGTCCAGTCCCCGCATTTGCTTGAATAAGGGAACGGCTTCTTTCGAGTCCATTCCCACGGCCATGATAGACTCGCGAATCTGCTGGTCCTGCTCGTAGATGTGTTGCAACTCTTGCTTTACCCGGCTGTAATCAACGGAAGTAACCGGCTGAGCCACTTGACAACTCGTGAGCAGCCAAGCGAGGGTTCCACCTAAAAAAGAGTAGCGCATCGGATGGGAAGAGACAGTAGCCAGTGTGCAGCAGAGGACCATGGTGGTACACTAAGCAACTACCTTCTAGTAGTCAGCTGGATGTTCTAGCCAAGGTACTACTCTTTTATACGTTCTACTTCCGTAGAAATTGGCGACAGGTAAAAACCGTACTTATTCCAAGAGTTGTCCGAGAAGCTAGATTATGTCAATCAACTTTTACAAGGAAGTAGATGAGCGGCTGGTAGGCCTGCTTCTTGCTTTTGTCTACTACTTGTTTCCGGTAGATACCTTCTATGCGTCTTCTTCTGATCCTGCTCGTGTTGCTGTCGGCTTGTAAAAGTCCCGCGCCGACAGTGCCAGCAGGCTTTGTGGCGCGCCACGTACGCTTCTTAGCCGATGACCGGTACTCGCTGTTAGCGGGGTATCTGCGGCTGAACGTACCGGTCCGTTATGATACGCTGCTGCATTGGGTGGATCAGGGAGATGCTGCTCCCACCCTAAAGTATCGCTTTACCAGTGCTAGGGGGTGTTTGCTGCAAGAGCGCGGCTATATCCAGCAGCCGGCCTGCACGCAAGCCGTGGATCGGTTAACCATTCTTACGGATCACTACTCTGGAATGGTCGCGGGCGATACCACCGGCTTTCACGGCCGCTGCCAGGCCCTGGAGCGCGCCGAACACGAAATGGGGAACACCTTTGCGTGGCGGGCCCGGAAAGTGCTACGCCTTGATCACCGGGTCTTTACCGTACAGGAATTTTGCGGGGCCCGGTACCGCTATTGGCTGCCGGGCCAACGTAAGCGCTTCCGCTGGGAACCCTATCAGGAACTACTAGCCCAAACCATTGTGCAGCAAGGCAAAGGGGCTTGGCTCATCAGTTTCCGCTTTGAGTGCACCCAAGCCGCGTGTCCGGCCTTTTCGCAACAGGCGTATACTATATTGTCCTCGGTCCACTTGGATTCACTGGCCGTAGCGCAAACAACGGCTGTTAGTCGTGCGAACGAAGGCAAACGCTAGGCCGAAACTAAACTGGGCCACGCCGCCGCACGGTAGTTAAATGTAGTCAGCCGTTATGGCTTCGTTCCTTGACTTACTTTACCCAAACCGGGACAGGCCAAGACTGAATACCAGCTGCTGTCCGCGGACCTGTTGGAACGCTTCTTTCAGGCGAGGGGAGACGAATACATGTTCTCGATCGAAAGAAAAGATGCGCCAAGTGCCCGCGAACGGCTGGTCCATCTGCTCGGCGTCGATGCTGTGCTTGATTTTTACTTCCACGTAGTTGTTCCACACGAGCTGGCGTACCTGATCCGTCACCGTCACGGGCGTGAATAGCAGTTGCTCGCCGAGCTGGTGTAGAAGGGGTTCATATTTCCGATCCAGGAGAATATAGTCATAGTTCGTCAACACGTCCACCGGCTCATCATATTGAATGACGCGGAAGGTGTGTTCCCCCGTTCGCCATAAGCGTAAGCTCGTTACCTCCCCAGAACCTAAGTGCCAAAGCGCCATAAAAACTCTGCTGTTATTGGTAGTATAGCGGAATAGAATGTTTCCTTCAGCGCACGCAATCTAGCCACTCCCAAGAAAACGTACGCGCGTTGTACGAAAGCGAACGCTTACTTGCGGGCGCGGGACTTCTCGGCCAAGAACTGCTCCAGGCGGGTGGCGGACCGTTTACTGCCCGCCAACCACTCGGGCTGCCATTCGGTTAGCCGCTCCGTGTGCACTTTCACGAAGGTGCCTGCTTCGGGTTCATCGACATATTCGTGTTGCCGCACCAACACGCAGGGGGCTTGCGCACCGGCCGTCTGATGGGCAAAGCGCACAGCGCTTGCGTAGGTGGCAAAGGCCCGGAAGTACTCTCCTTGCGGCGGGGTATAGACCCACACACGATATTCTAGCACCTCATCATAAAAGTACCCGCCGCCAGAGAAGGTGCGGGCCGGGTAGGTACCGAGCTTGGAAACGTCCACCGCAGCAGGAAAACGGTTGCTCGCGTCGGCGCCAAGTAGACTGGGGTAGGTCCGGGTACCAGTAGTTCTTTTTGCTGCCTGAACGGCGACCGGCTCTGCAGGGGAAGTACAACACGTGAACAGCAGCGTCCAACTCAGCAGCCCCAGCACCACACAGCGGCCCAGATCCTGTTTTAGTAGAAACGTGCGTATCATCGGCTCAAGATAACGCATCGAATCAGTTCAGCTGCTTGCTTGGATCATCTTTTCACCAATCCTGCTGCGCTCACTATAAACAATAGTTTTGCAGTAGTAGCGATTCCTTCCTGTTTGTGTGCTTTATGGCTTCTGCTCCGCTTTCCTTCATTGCAACCCAAGGTGCCCTCGAGGTGTATGTGGGGGAAGCTGATCAGTGGGTGGTGCAAAGGGGATCGCAGGTGTGCGACACCAACAAACTCCGGGCACGCGCCTCCTTACTTTGGTTGCCTTTGTTAGAACAAGATTACCCGACGTTTCGCCAGAAGGTGTTTAGGGGTCTTTCTTCAGCTAGTCCAGAATTGGCCGCGCGCCGCTGGGCCGCCTTTCCCGTGCAGGAGCTACTGTCGTTGGCACTCACCGCTAGTGGCTCTTGGTATTGGGTAGACTTGGCGTTGGCGTGGGCCGCAGATGTGGAACTGGGACCGCAAGTGCAAATGCAGGTGCAAGCGTTGGCCTTCGACCCATCCATTCCCCAACCGACACGGCATCGTGCCAAGCGGTTGTACTACACCGGTAAATCTTGCCTTTGAGTTGAATTACGTAGCGCTACTCTTTATTTATGAATGATTTGCAGCGCGTGCGCAGGTGGATTGAAGCGGGCAAACAAGTAGGAAAGTCGTTCACCTTCGTTCGGGATGGGGTGACGTATTGGTCCTCCGTGGCTGTTCAAAAATGGAAAGATGGGTACAAGTTATATATAGATGAGATCGAGGAAGAATATCTACAAGGGGAAGACTACGTGCGGGAAGAGGTGATCTACCGCCTATGCCTAGCCGAACTAGAAGACGTGCTAAAGGATACAACGTCACTGTCGCTTGACCAGCTAGCGCCACTCAAAGGGCAAAAGCTATTCAACCCGGCATTTGACTAAGTGTTCTATGTACCCCTCTTTTCTCACTCCCTACGCTGAGCACCTTTGCGAGCCTGTGAAGACGGGATTTTTCTTGTACTAGGCGTGATTAGGGTGCGCCTATCCATCTTAGAACAGTTGATGAACATCACCGGACTTATCGGACAAACGCATCTTTAAACAGAGGCTCAGAAACAGATTGCTATTGTTGTACCCATAGGGTATCCACGAAAGCAGCATCAGTTGGTGCCCGTTGTGAGCGGAAAACATAATACCGGTTCGTTGTCTGTAGAATTTCCGTCGTCAGCGGCACTGTCTTTCTAAGCCGTTGAATAGAGTCAGGATAGGGAATAGTGGTACTTACCAAGCGCAATTGATATGTACAATCGTTTAGCCATGTAATGGCCAACGTTGATTTTCCTCCTGTGGGTTGCTCCAATTCTGTTTGCAGGGAATCGGTGCGCGTAATCGTATAGGACCACGCGGCTTTACCCCCTTGTGGTCGGAAGACAAAAGTTCCTGTTCTAAAAGCGTGGCAGGATACAACTTGAGCAGCAGGGGAGCACCCGACTGCAAAGAAAACAAGGGAGGTGTGAAAAACGGCGAATAGGCTTTTCATTGTATACAATATATAATAAATAAATAGTGGTGTAAATGTAATTACTTATCTAGTGAGAAGAGCCCTTAGTTGTATTAAAGTTAGTCAGGCATGAGAGTGGATAATAATTCTCTTCTTTGTATTAGTCATTAACATAACGTTATTTCTCGGACGAATCATGGGAAAGTAGTAGTTCTCAATTGTAACTACCCTAGCCCCAAATATGGTACTTCGACGTGAACGTTGCCCCGAAAGTGCTATTCATGGACGAGCTAGGAAAGCAAATTACACGATACCGACAAGCAGCACTGCTACATGGACGGGCAACTGCTACGGGTGATTACCAAGCAGGTAATCAGCAATACGATCAGCTGGCGAGCGTGTATTCAGCGTTGAAAAGCCAAGGACCCACCGCTGTAGCGTTGCTCGGTTCTCTTTTGCAAGATGAAGATGACAGTGTAGCTTGTTGGGCCGCTACGCACTTACTACCCTACCAAGAGGCACAAGCCATTGCTACGCTGACCCGAGTAGCTGCTACTTCGGGCATAGTAGGCTTTACGGCTTCGATAACTTTAGAAGAGTGGCAAGCAAGGCGCTTAAAGCCAGATTAAGACAGCCGAGCGCATAACATCTTCCGAACGTTGCTCGGCAAATGTTATCAGTGCTGATAGTTCCGGCTGAGCACCGCTATGCCTAGCGGGCTGGAATCCGGCTCCATCCTTGCAGCGACACCATATTCCTATCTGAGATTACGTTATGCTATCTGAATCGGAGCTCTCCAAGCCCCCTCTTTACTCAACGCGGGCGATCCGCACGTTTTCTGTTCTTTTCAGTGCCATTGCCGGTGGCGTGCTGCTGGCCCACAATCTAAAAGCCGTGGGGCGCCCTGCTGAAGCCCGCAAAGCCTTGTGGGGTAGCATCGGTTACTTCGTCTTGGCCCTACTATTGACTTCGTTCTTGCCCGAACGAGCCAGCAGTAGTAGCACCGGCTTGGTCGTTGGCTTGGCTGGTGGATTTGGCTTGACCGCGTACTTTGAGCAGCTGGTGCCGAATAAGAGCGAGTTCCCGGCCAAAAGTATTCGCAAGCCATTAGTGATTTGCCTGCTCATTTTCATCCCTGCGTTAGTGCTAATGTTCTACGCGCTTCTTCAGACCGGATAGGAAGTGGTTCTTGTCCTAGCGTGATGCTCTCGACATCGTTGCTTGGGTTTTCAGGACCGAGGCATCGGCTTGGACATTTTGTAAAGGGAGAATGAGAAGATGTCCAAGCCGCGTGCACGTTCCGGAGCACCAGCCCCGGAACGGGATCGCCCGGGCCCTCGAATGAGCAAAGGGAAAGCCCCCAGGAACAGTTAATCACCCCAAAATGGCCTGAAGCCAGCGCCGGTGGCGGCTCCACGTCTAAGCGGGGCCGCCCTGCTCCTGGCCACTCGCCTCCCGTTGGCCCTGCCAATCGGCGGCGGCGCTTCGCCGAGGTAGAGAGTTGTATCCGGCCGGCAGCGCGCCTGGTTCCAGCGCAGCGGGCCCCAGAGGAAGGCGGGTGAGCCCGGGGCGGCCGCTGGCGGGCCAACGGCACCCCTTAGTCACACACGTAGCTGAGCCCTAGGTGCCAGGCCCGGTTGTAGGAGCGGCCGGCAGCGCCATGCCGTACGTCCAGCACATCGGGCACACGGCGCGCGTGCAGCCCCCAGTCATACCCGGCTTGCGCCAGCAGGCCACGAAACCGATAGCCAACCCCCACTTGCAGGCCCACATCCCAGCGGCCCCCTTGCGTGACGGGCCACGTGTAAATTTTTGGGTTGCCAATGAGCTCTTCTTGGTAGTAGCCCCCCACCAACCGGGCCCCATACGGCCCGGCGACCAAGTGCAGCCCCTGCCCATCCGCCCGCAACGAATACAGCCCCAGCAGCGGCACTTGCAAGTAGTTCAGGCGGCGGGTCTCGCGATAGTCGCTGTTGGAGGAGCCCGGAAATTTTCCGCGTAGCTGATCGCCGAGTTGGGTGTAGCGCACGCCCGATTGCAGGCCCAGGTGCCCCCACGTGATCAGGGCCGCGACCCCGGCCTGCAGACCGCCCCGTGAGTTCTGCGCGAGCACGCCCGCCCGGTCGGGGTAGCGGGCCGAAGCCCACGTGCGGCCGATACTCAGCCCCGTCAGCAGGCGTTGCGCCGCGCCGAGGGTGGGCTGCCAGAGCCAGAACACGAGCAGCACGAACAAGCGGGGAGAGCAGGCCATCGAGCTAGGGAAATACAGGAGGTTAAAAGGTGGTGTGGCGATGAACGAAGACGTGGCCCGCCAAGCCGACCAGGATCGTCGCGCGTCCCTCGCGGTAGCGTGGGTTACGCGCTTCCAAGGTGGGTCCAATCCCATACTGCAGAAACGGGCCCAGCGTGGTTTCTACAGCTTGTACCCGTCCGATACGTACGTCCAGCCCCGTGCTTATAGCCCAATCGCGGGGCTGAAACTGCCAATCGGCTAACGTATAAGGCACGGGTAGGGTGGCCGACAGCACCTTCGAGAAGCTCACGCCAAGTTGCAGGTGCACGCGCTCGGAAGCCGCCCCGGTGCGCACAGAAAGGGGGACGGTTAGATAGGAGTACGTCTTGGCGTTAGTCGTTAAGGGTAAAGTGAACCGACGTTGAGTATAGAGCAGGTCCGCGAGAAAACTTAGGCGTAGCGCTGGTACAGAGTACCCTCCCGTTACCCCGAAGGTTGGTCCAACATGCGCATCTTGATATTGGTCATGGTGCAACCAGGCATTCGTGGCCCCAGCGTTGCCCCCCCATTGCCAATAGGAGCGAACCGCCCCTTGGCCCAAGGAAACCGTGGGTCCCAGTATACTCAGCAGTAGCAGTAACGTTCTCATGTCTGGTAAGTAGGACCACGAAGTACCGTGTTAATCTACGACGATGATACGTGCTGCAAAAGCTGGTCCGGTGGCCTTCCCCGTAATGACAGACGCTACTTTGTGGCCCTGATGACTTGGTAGTAAGTGGTCTGCCCACTTTCCAGTGTCTAGGCCTGTTGGAAACGGCCATGCCGAGATGTCAGGAAGCTAGCCGGTACCGACTTGGACGTTGCACCAACGGTCTCTTGCCAGGTGTCCCACGAAAGAATACTGCTCCCCAGCTGCCCCTTTGATTAGGTTGTGTACTACTAGGGACCTCCCTTCCTAGTATTACACAGCGGTCCGATACGGTCTTCTTATAGCAATGACGCTAAGCCTACGGCAGGTTCCTGTCCGTCGGAATAGAGGCAAACCTGTCACAATGCCCCTCTATGGGGTACTGGTCGCCCTGTTCAGAAGCTGCGTTCGTAGCTAATGGCCGGCAGAATGGGAAACAAGCTCAGTTGGTAGAGTTGCCGCTGTTCCTTCGTAAAGTAACTGTCGTTCTCCCCCGCACTGTAGTAGAGGTAGTAAGGGTTGTGGCGACTGTAGGCGTTGTATACCCCCACGCGCCACACCCGCTCCCCGTGCCGAACCGTTTTGGTGAAGGTCGCGCCGGCATCCAGGCGGTGGTAGGCCCGCATCCGGTAGCTGTTCTTGTCGCCATATAGTTCGGCATCGGGATAAAGGTAACGGTCGGCTGCAGTGCCCGTGTTGAGCCCGAAACTCTGGTCGATAACCTGGTAGTTACCCTGCGCCAGGGTCAGGGCATTGCCCGTGCCGTAGGTCCAGGTCGCCGAGAGCGTGATCTGGGGGCGTACCTGATACAGCAGCACCACGGACGCGTCGTGGCGGCGGTCGTACTTGTAGGGGTACCACCGGCCCTGGTTGAGTTCGTCGAATTGCCGCTCGTTGCGGGCCAGCGTGTAGCCCACCCACCCTGTGAGGCGGCCGGTCTTACGCTGCACTAGCACTTCTACTCCCCGTACCTGACCCCGGCCCCCGGTCACGACCTTCTCCTGCCAGTTCTGGGAGCTGTTGTAAAAGGTCGCGCCCTCGCGAAACTCGATCAGCTCGCGCATCGACTTCTGAAAGGCTTCAAGGCTGACTTCCAGTCCCCACCGGGTGAGCGTGTGGGCCACACCCACAGCCACCTGCTGCGCCCGCTGCGGAGCCACGCGGCGGGTAGCGGGCACCCATAAGTCCGTCGGCAGGCCGGCCCCGTTGTTGGAGAGCAGGTGCAGGTACTGCTGCATGCTGGCGTAGGACGCTTTTACGGCGGTGTGCTCACCCATCAAGTAGGTGGCCAGCATCCGGGGTTGCACCCCGCCGAACGATGTGCCCTCGACCCAGTAGCGGACCAGCCGCAGGCCCAGATTCGCCGAGAGCCGGGCGCCTAGGCGGATTTCATCCTCGCCGTAGAGGGCCGCTTCCTGCGCGCCCACGCGCTGCGCCCCAAAGAGGGTGTCCAGCGCCATCACTGCCGTGCGGCTCGTGAAGAAGTTACTGCCGGGGGTAAAAGCGTGTTGCACGGCTATGATCCCGAATCGAAGTTGATGAGCGGGTTGGGGATAGTAGTCCACGTCCGCCTTCACCAACACGTCCTGCACGCCGGAGGTAAAACGCGCCGCACTGTTCTCGCCCAGCGAGCTGGTCGGCAAGCGGTCCTCCAATTTGAACGTCTGCTTGTTGGTGTAGCGAAAGCGGGTGGCGGCGAGTGTTACGTTGCCGAACAGCTGGGGCGTTAGCTGCCGGTTCCAGCGCAGCGAAGCCAGGGCGTTGCCGTAGCGCAAATTACTAGCGTTCTGGTAGCGTAGCTCGCCCTGGGGTCCCGTGATGGTTTGCGGCTTCTGCGTGACAAACAGCCGGTCGCCGCCTACGTAGACGGCCGCGAAGAGCTGGTCACGGGGCGTGAGTTGATGGCTGACCTTGGCACTGGCGTCGTAAAAAGAGTAACCCACCGTACTGTTGCCGTCGGACGAGAGCCGGCTGGCCAGGCGGGAAAACAAATCCAGATTACCCCGCCGGGCCGAAACGAGGAACGTCGTCTTGCCGCCTTTTAGGGGCCCTTCCAGCGAGAAATGCGTGGCCAGCACGCCTACGCCCGCGTGGCCACTAAGTTTTTCTTGGTTGCCTTCCTTCAGCCGTACGTCCAGCACCGAGGAGAGCCGCCCCCCGTAACGAGCCGGGAAGCCGCCCTTCAGGAGGCGCACGTCGCTGATGGCATTCGCATCAAACACGGACAGGAAGCCGCCGACGTGGCTGACGTAGTAAATCGGCACGTCATCGAGCAGCGTCAGGTTCTGGTCGGGGGAGCCGCCGCGCACATAGAGCGCGCCGCTGCCCTCGCGGCCGGCCTGCACGCCGGGCATCAACTGGAAGGCGCGCAGCACGTCGGGCTCGCCCAGCAGGGCGGGTAGCTGATGGAGTTGCCGCACCGGAATCTGCAGGGTGCTCATCTCCACGCGGCGTTCCAGTGGGGCATCCACGGCCCCGCGGACCTGCACTTCCCCCAACTCCGTGTTGGATGTCAAGGCAAACGTATGGGTGGCGGTCTGGCGAGCCGCCAGGACGACCGTGGCGCGGCTGTACCCCAGATAGCTGGCGGTTAGACGCACAGAATCCCGCGCCGGCAGGGTCAGCGAATAGAAGCCCGCCGCGTTGGTGGCCGTGCCGACCGGCTCGCCGGCCAGGTAGACGGCGGCGCCCAGCAGCTTCTCGCCGGTGCGCGCGTCCTGCACGGTGCCGCTGAAGGTAATGTGGGCTCCCGGGCTTTGGCTGTAGGCGGGCAGCGTAACGACGGGCAGCAACGAGAGCAAACCAAGCAGCAAGCGGGAGCAAGGAGAAGGCAAGCGCATAGGAGCTTAGCGCAGGGGCAGCGGCTGGACAACGACGGCGTGGCTTGCAGCCACGCCGTAGCCACCGTTCACGTTGGAGTACATCCGGGTGGGGTCACCCAGAAACAGGAGTTGGTTCAGGTCGCCACTCGGACCTTTGGTGCCCTGGTTGTAGAAGTGCCGGGTCCAACTTTTGCGGTACTGGTAGTAGGCGCGGCTGATGGAACGCAACTCGACGTATACCTCGCCCGTTACCCGGGGCCCCACGGGCTGCCCGTTGCTGATACCGCCTCCACTGCCCCAGAAAGGATGAAACGAAGCACGCAGCTCAAACGCTTGGCCGTTGAAAAGCCGATCCGAAAAGACCAGCGAGCCGGGGTTAAACTCCGCGTCCCCTTCGGCGGCCAGCGCAGCATTACCCCGCACATCCAGGACAAAGTTCTGGCTCTGGTCAGTGCGCCCACCCTGGCGCTGATAGGCCGTAATCTCATAGAAATTAGTGGTCGACGCGGGGTCATCGAAGCGCACGACGATGGTACCTAGTAATTCATTGTTGCGGTCTGTACCCGTGGGATAAGCATACCAGGCTTCCCGGATGGGTATGGCCGCCGGCATCGTGTCCGTCGCGCTGGCGGACGGGTAACCGTCGGCTTCGGCCCGCAGGGTATAGGGTATCCCACTGACGGGTTTCGTAGGGCTGACGTACAGCCCCCGTCCCTGGTTGCGCAGCAGTTCCTCTCCCTGACTGGGTGTCCCCAGGTATACCCGGGCCGAAGACAACAGGCGTGAAGCGGAATCTACGGTACTGGTGACGCGGCTGACCTGCACCCGAACCACGCTGTCCGGCGTGAGGATGGAATTTACGACCAGTACGTTGGGGGGCACCGGCAAATCAGCACTAATCTGGTCGATACAACCCGGCAAAAGGAGGAATAGGCTGGCTAGAACCGATAAACGAAAGGACGTATAGTGTTTGAGCATAGGATAGGATAACGGCTGCGAAAGCAAACGACGGCCCACTGATAATCGTATGACGCCACCTCAGACTACTATGCTCTTTCCAAAGGGCTTGGCGGCAAACCACCGATTCGGCGAAGGGGGTCCACTCGTACACTATCCGGCTCTTCACCCCTGTGCGGTTCGTCCGAGCAGGTACGGCAGCCGTATTCCTATGAACTACTATTTTCTCTTCGCTTTGCTGCTCGTGAGCGCGCCGCGTGCCGCGCAAGTGGGGATGAAAGTCATTGACTGTAGAAGGGGCAAAGCTCGCCAGCAGCCCCCCGCTCGCAGGCCGAATTGCGCGTGGGCCGCCAATCCTGCTTTAACGAGTGCAAGGCGAGGAGTACTTTGGTCTGAGCACCTCCTCTAGCGCTTGCTCGCTACGTTATATTTTGGTTGCTATGCAACCAGGTGAGGCCATTTGGTTTCTTCTCTTTAGCTGTGTTTCTACTGGTAAATTACCGTATCATTTCGGCCTAATTAGTATGCTAAATCGTCACTTTGCCTTTTGCACCTTTCTGGTCAGTACGCCCTTGCTCAGTTGGGCGCAGTCGCCTGCGGTTCCGGCACAGCAGGCGCCCACGTACCGACTTTATGTAGGGGTGGGAGCCTATACCAGTGATCACGAGTACTGGGGGAGCCGCTATGAATTCCCCTCCACTCATCCCGTGCAGGTGACGCTGGGCTACCAGCTACGCCCACGCCTTGCCTTGCAGCTAAGTGGCGCGTCCGCAGCCATCAAAGGCTCTTATGCGGGCCTCGTACCGCAAGCCGACGGCACGAATCTACCCTACGCTCAAAGGTATGCCAACCGGTCGACCTCGCTTGCGGCACTCGCCCGCTATACTTTCACGCGCACGGCAGCTCATCGGTTGCAGCTAGACGGTCTGGGCGGTTTCACGCTGCACCATTTCTCGTTTGACGGCACGGGTTCCTACCCCGACCCCAATGCGCCCGGGGGCTTTAGCAGCTACGACAACCATTCGCGCACGACAGACGCGCTGTTCACGGCCGGCGTGAGCGTGCGCTACCGGCTCACCACGCACCTAGAGGCCGTGGCCGATGGGACGGTGAGCACCAGCCTACGGGCCTTACGGGATGTGACCCAAGCGGGCGCCTTGGGCTTGCGTTATACCTTTGGCCGCTGGTAAGACCCTGCTTTCCTTCTGCAGTTGCTACGCTACCGAACACCCGCAAAGCCCTCTGCCACGATGCTTTTGTCAGGAAAGTAATGGGAAGCAGAGCTGCAGCAGGGAGAGGAATAAGTACAGGTGTCATGGCCCATTGGGGAGATAAGGGGGGTTCGCCCGAGGTAAAATCACAGAGAGGAACATAGCCACGTAGCTTGGACATCTTCCGGTAGTCCCTTTGCAAAATGTCCAAGCCGCCTCGCTACTCTTTTGGCAAGGAAAGAAGGGGAACCCGAGCCTCATCAGCCGTAGCCGTTCTGCCCTTGCTTATGGGAACGCAAGCACGGATCACCCCTGAAACCGGTACCATGTTTGGAGGCCGACATAGCCCAGCTTCGTCTGGATCTGGTTTTGATAGCCCCGTTGAATACCGTCCTCCACAAAAGTGTACCGCAACTGCCAGCGGCTGAATTCTTGCAAGCCGATCCGCCCGACAAACCGTAACCCGACAAACTGCGCCGGTGACACGTGCCATTCCCGTCCGATCCGCCCTTGCAGCCCGAAGCGCCAAACGGACCCTGGGACGAGTTGTTGGCTGGCCGTCAGCGTGGCGGGGGGCTGCCCGGCATTGGTACTTAAGCCCGTACTGTACCCGCCTAGATGCATGTATCGGCGCGAGATCACATCCGCGCCCGCTTCCAAGACCCAAGCGTGCCCGGCGGGGGAAGGCTTGGCCTGGTAGGCCAGCACTACCTGGAGCTGGGGGCTGTTAAACCAAATGGTGGAGACTTCGACTGACTCATAGCGGCGCCCCCCGCGGTAGTCCGCCACGGAGGCAATTGAGACGCCGTCCGAGCGCACACTCACGCCCGCCTCGATGCCGAGGCGGGGGCGCAGGCCATAGCGGACCCCGAGCAGGCCCGCCAACCCGACGGTAGGGCGCAGCAGCAGGCGCGGACTCACCAGCGTCTGATCGGCAAAGACGTGCCGACTCCCGTGGGCTTGGGCGGCGACGATCACGGACCACCGGTGGGGTGGCGCCCGCCGCACGGGTTGGGGAGCCGCCGTGGCGGATTGGGGCGGTGGCAGCTCCGGTAGCGTGGGCCGTTGGGCCCGCCCGGATTGGGAGAGCAGCAGCAGAACCACCCATAATTCAACGCGAAGCAGCCTGATAGAAGCCATGAGTACGTTTTCTTTAGTAGATCTCTCCTGCCCCTTCGAGGTTGTCTCTACGGTCTGCTCGGCGCCTAGGCAATCAGCCAGCCCTCGCCTGGCGCGGGTACGCTACGGCTGTTGCAGATAGGCGACGGCCCGGTCGAGCACCTCATCGCGGCCGGCTTGCAAGCCGGCTACGGTGGGCGTGACGACCAGGTTCGGCACGATGCCCCGGCGTTGCGTTTCCCCGCCATCCGGGTAGTACATGCCCACGCCACTATAGTAGGTCTCCAGGCCCCCGGGTAAGGGCACTGGCACGATGTTGCCGTTCGCGCCGGCCGTTTGGCTCCCGACGATCACCACCCCCGGCCGCGCTTGCAGGAGCATGGCCAGGGTCTCGCCGTAACTCTGCGTCTTTTCGTTCACCAGCACTACCACCTGGCCCGGATAGGACGCTGGGCGGCGGGTACTGGGTGCCAGGGTTGCCAGCGGCGTCCAGCGGGTGTAGCCCGGATAGGTCAGGGTGGGCACCGTCGACCGCGCCCACCCAATAGCGGCAACCGAGTCGGCGCGCAAGCCCAGGCGCCGCACGGGGGCAGCAGCCGGTGGCAAGGCCGCCAGCAACGACCCGACACTTGCACTGGGGTAGGCCCGCAGGTCCAGGATCAGGCCGCGTGTGCGTGCTAGCTGGGGCAGCACGGAGGGCAGCTGAGTCTCTTGCAGCCCGCCTAGGTGCAGATAGCCGAAGCGCCGCCACAGGTGCGTGGTGTCCCGTGGGTTCATCCCAAAGAAGTAGGTCTTGTACGAAGCCGAGCGCAAGGAGAGAATCGACAAGGAGCGCGCCAGCCGCACGGTACGCACGCCCGTGCGGGTACGCACCGTTAGGGCGAGCGAGTCCTGCGCTTGCCCGCGCAAGACAAAGCGCAGCAGATCGCGCTGGAGGGCTGCTGGTGTGGAGGCCGCCACGTAAGGCTGATAGCGGGTCAGGATCTGCTGCACCGCGACGCCGTTGGCTTGCAGGACTACGTCCCCTACTTGCACCGGCAGCACCGCTGGCGTGGCGTCACGGTAGACCTGTGCCACCACGACCTGGCCCTCGAGCTGCGTGAGCTCCAGAGGCGGATAGTAGTCGCCCAACTGGGCCGAGAGCACAGTACTACCATAGAGGAAAGCATGCGTGTCGTGCAACTGGGCCACCAACTCCAGCACCAGTAGGTGATAAGCCGGCGCGGTAGTGGCCTGTTGGAAGCGTGGGATAAAGGTGCGCAGCACGGAGGGCCAGGGCGTGCCGATGGCGTACTTGTAGGGATAGTAGTACTGAATAATGTTCCAGTAGCGGAACAAGGTTAGCAGCCGGTAGGCTTCCGCAGGCAGGACCATGTCCGGGTAAGCTCGCTCGTGGTGTTCCAGCAAGCCGGCGGCAGTTTCCGTCACAGTAGGATGCACGGCGGGGAAGGCGTGCTGCTGCCAGAGCTGCATGAGTTGCTGGCGCAGGGCGGGAGAAAGCAGGGGATCGTGCGTGAGCCAGCCGACGTCCACGTTGCGGGGGAGCAGCTCCGGGGGCACGGCCCGGGCGGTGGTGGGCGGCGGTCCCAGCACACTCAGCAGCCGGGCAACCTGCACGTGGAAGGCAGCCGGGGTGCGCGCCGCCTGCACCTGCGGGAGCTGGCGAACCAGCACGCTGTCCCAGTCCAGGTGGGGGCGGGCCATGCCGGGGTGATGGTACTTGAGAAAGCCCCAGACCTGGGCAAAGGTGGCCAGGCGCTGGGTCAGCGCGGCGGGAGGGGACGCTGAGGGGGTGGCCTGGCCGACGCGGCTACCCAGCAGCAGAAGGAGGCCCGTGAGTGGGAGCAGCGTCCAGAGGCGAGACCGAGTAAGCATAGCAGCAAAATACGACGCCACGTGTTAGCATGAAAGCGGCCGCGCAGGACCGACCCGTAGCTAGTCCTGCTAAGCGGTGTTTCATTCCCCGACGTACTTTCCCCCTACGCCAACATGCCTATTCTATCCTATCACCAGGCGTTAACGGGAGGTATAGATGGCCATGAGCAAGGGCATAACCTGTTCCAATAGAACGTTCAGAAAACGTTACAGCCAGTTCACGTGTCTCAAAGAATGGTTAGCAGTATGTAAAAGAGCTTTTATCCTAATTCAAACCACCGTTTTCGTAAACTACTTCGGCTCCCAAAAAGTATTCCTTCTCGTTTTCACAGCTGATGCTTCTTCAGCCCTCCTCAGGGGAAGGATTCAGGGCGTAGGCACGAGCGTCAACTCGAGCTGCTGCACTCGTGCCGGGGTTTCGGGGCTTAGGGTGAAGAAAACCTCTACTGCGGCTCGCTCGCCCAGCAGCCGGAAGCGGCCGCGCAACTGGTTCTCCGGCTCCAATTCGCCGACGCTACGGATGGGACCGGCCTGCGCCAGCAGGGCTTGGGCGGCCTTGCGCCGAGTGGCCAAGGCTTCATCAAGGAAGAAGTTGTCGGCGAACAGCGGGTTGGTGGCTAGCGTGTTGAAATCGGGCAGCAGGGCTGCCAGCTCGGCTTTGCGCTGCGCCAAAATGGCCGAGATGGTCACCACGCGCGGCCGCAGCCCGGCCAGCGTGAGCAGCGTATCGAGGGCGCTGTAGTTCGCGTAATTGGGCGCGGTGTAGGTTTGGTTGACAAAGGCTACCACGCCGATGCCGTATTCGGGCAGCAGAAGCCAATGCGAGCCGAAGCCGGGCAGCCCGCCGCTGTGGCTGATGAAGCGGTGCCCGTCGCAATCGTGCGAGACACTCAGGCCATAGCCGTACGAAATGCTAATGGGGCAAGCTTGGCCGTTGGGCCGGCGGCGGTTGCTGATGAGGGCATCGAATGTCCACGACTGCTGCATCTCGCGCCGCGAGCTGCGGCGCACCGGCCCGGCGTCGGGGCCGAGGCGTGGGGCGGCATCGGCCTGAAACGCCAGGTACTTGGCAAAATCGTCGACTGAGGTGAGCAGCCCGCCCAGGGCCGCAAACGACTCGCCTCGGGGCAGCAGCGGCTCTTCCGGGCCCGGGCCCGGGCCCGGGCCGGTGGACGCCCCGTAGCCGTGGGCCAGGCGGGCGGCGGGCACCTGCTGGTAATCCCAGGTGGTGTGGCTCATGCCCAGCGGGTGCAGAATTTTTTCGCTGATGTAGGCCTGCACCGGCTGGCCTGACACCCGCGTGACGAGGCGCCCCAGCAGCGCGTAGCCCAGGTTGCTGTACTCGAAGCCCACGCCGGGCGCATTGGAGACGCTCAGGCCCCGGCCGACCAGCGCGCTCAACTCGGCGTCGGAGCGGCCCATCTGGCGGTCGCCCCAGGGGTTGTCTTCGGGCAGGCCGGCGCTGTGGCTCAGCAGCTGGCGAATGGTGAAGGGCGGCGTGTCGGAAGAGGTGTGGGGCCCTTTTTTCAGCTCGGGCAGGTAGTTTTCGGCCGGGTCGTCGAGGCGCAGGCGGCCTTCGTCGCGCAGGCGCAGCACGGCCAGGGCTACGAAGCTCTTGGTCATGCTGGCGATGCGAAAGACCGACTGGGGCGTCGCGGCGGTGCGGGCGGTCACGTCGGTGTAGCCCACGGCCCCGGCGTGCACCAGCTGCCCGTCTACGACGAGGCCGTAGGCCAAGCCCGGTACGTGGCGCTGGGCCGCAAAGTCAGCGTAAATCTTGTCCAGCACCGGGAAGGCCGCCGCTATGTTGGCCATGCGGCCGCCATCTGCCGGCGCGGTGGTGGGGGATTGAGCGCGGGCGGCCGGCGTCTGAACCAGCAGCCAGCTGGTACCAAGTGTCAGGATACTTCTTATAAAAAATAGAAGTTTTTGCATGCGGCAAGATAGTGCGACGGCGGCTCAGTCGTGCTACGTCCTGCCCCTTCTGCTGAACCCCTCGTTTTACTGAACAAATGGCCTCTTGCAAGTACCATGGCAAATCTGCTTTTTAGTGAAACGGGAGCCGTTTTGCAGCGGGGTTGTTCAAGGAAACGACTCTAAGCGCGGTCGTGATTCGATGAAGCCTTGGCGCTCCAGCAGGTCATCGGTTTGCAGGGCCGTGTGGAGGCTCCCCCCCTGCCGCGGGCCTGCCCCCGCACGGCGGACAGGCCCGCGGCCCACCAGACGCGCTTTTCCACCTGTATTTGCACCTGGTGGGCAAGCCGGACCTATAAAGGCGGAGCGAGCAGGAGCGGACACGAGAGGCTGTGATGGTCAAAATGACCATTTCTGTGCCTGTTGTCATGCGGGCAGTTTGGGGCCCTGTGCACCCACTCCCTAAGCGGCGCAACGAAACGGCTCCGATGATGAAAAACAGGTATGCGCGCAACCCAACCCTTTAGGGCTATCTGACCGCTGGCCTGTGGCGGTTTACGCGCTGCCAGCCTGGGCCTTCCGCTTCGCACGCGCGGACAACGCAGCGTAGTTTTCAGCCCTAGTTCGACCAATACGCCGTGCAGGGAGCATGGCTGTGCTACGGACACACGACGGACAGATTTATTGGCCCCAAAAGGCATCTTCCTGGGCCGTATCGGCGGTGAAGACCTGCACGTGAGTAATTAGTCCCCCTTCGATCGTGTACACATCAAGGTTATCCACGTCGAGCACGGCGCCGCTTGGCTGGGCGGCGCGCCAGTGCACGCGGCAGGCAACCCGGCGGCCATTCATACTGAGCAGGTCCACTTTAGTTAAGGTAAGCGTGCCGGCAGCCAACTCCTGCATGGCGCCTACCATGCCGAATACTTCGTCGCGCGAATGCTTGAGGCCCGAAAGGCGATGGTGGCCGGGCTGACTCCATTGCACCTGCGGGTGCAAGGCGGCGGCCACTTGGTCAAATTTGCTTTGCTGCACGGCCGTTAGAAAGCGGCGCACCACGTCTTGGGGTTGCGTTTGCATAAGTGAAATAGGAGTGAGGGTGAAAAAATGGTGAGACCCAGCCGGCAATCAGACAGCCGGGCACTTCACGGCAGAAAAGGCCGCGTTTTCCTACCGCAAAGTTTCTCCCGTTAGCGTCCGAACCGCTTACCACCGAACGCCACCCTCTTGCCCTTTTCCGCCAAGGCTGGCTACCCCGAAAGCGAGCGGCTGGGCAACGCAGGCGGGTAGTGGGCCGGGCTGTGCCCCGTCCAGCGCTTAAAGGCACGACTGAAAGCGCTCAACTCGTTGTAGCCCAATAAGTAGGATATTTCTTTAAGCGGATAGGCGCCCGCTTGCAGGTAATGCAAAGCCAGCGACTTGCGCACGGCATCGGCTACCTCTTGATAGTTAACACCTTCAGCCTGCAGCTTGCGTTGCAGGCTGCGAGCACTGGTGGAAAAATTTGCCGCTAGCTCTTCCAACGATGGGATGCCCAAGTACGCGTTGGCCAGCAAGTAACCCGCAATCTTGTCGCGCAATGGTTCCCCAGCCGGCCGGGCCGCTTGCCATTGGGCTACTTTCTGCAGCAACGCAGCTTGCAGTTCGTAGTCAGCGGTGAACAGGGGCATCCCCCAGCACGCGCCGGCCAACTCGACGCTGTACTCGCCGGGCGGACCATCCGCCAGCGTGGCCACGCGTAGCACCCGCAGATGCTCGGGCAACTGCCGGGCGCCGGGCGGAAACCGCACGGCCCGCGGCTGAAGACGTTCGAGCAGCAAGCCATCCAGCTCGTGCAGGACAAATGCCAGCACAAAATCTACGAGGTGCTCGACGACGGTGGCGCTACCCGCCGGCTCGGCGGGTAGCGGCCGAAACCGCAGCCGCACGGACTGGGGGGAGTGGGCCAAGTCGAGCCACACCTGGTCGGTGAGCAAGGGTAGCGCGGCGGCTCCGTGGGTTAAGGCCTCGCCCACCGTGCGGCTGCTCTGCACGAGTTGGCCGACAACACCCAGTGCCGCCGGGGTCGCAGCTTCGCCGAAGTGCAACCCAAACGTGGGGTCACGGGCTAGCTGGGCCGCATTGAGCCAGAGGTCGTGCCACTGCTTCGCCGACGGGGGGCCGTGGAGGGGGCTGAGCAGGGCGGCCGTGTCCAGCCCCGACTGCCGGGCCAGGCGGTCCACGGCCAAGCCCCGCTGGGCGACATAGGCCAACAAGGCCAGGGCGAGTTGTTGTTGAGGGTGCATAGAACAACCGGAAGTGAGCGGGGCGAAGGTAGCAGCCCGTTCGCCTACGAATGCACCCGTGGCGTGCTAAGGCAATTGAATGGCGTCTGAGGGTAACGAGCGCGGGGCAAGCGGCGAGCACCTTTGCCAAACCAACTACTAGACTGGTGCCTGAACCCTAGTGTAGCTCTCGCCGATTTCTTACTTCATTGCCTGCCTCCTATGGCTCCCCCTTCTTCCGATACCCACCGGTTAGTCAGCACCTACTTGCAGGCCCTCACTACCCGCGACATACCCGCTCTGATGACGTGCTTTGCCGACCGGGTGGACTGGGGCGTGCCAGGTGCCCGTGACTTAGCGTCGTGGCTGGGCCCCCGCCAGCAGCGCGCGGAAATTCAGCAGTTTTTTGAGTTGCTGTTTGCGCATACCGCGCCAGTGGATGCGCAACTGGAGCACTTGCTCGTGGCGGGTCCAGTGGCCATCGTTACCGGAACCTTTGCCAGCACCCTGAGGCAAACGGGCCGGTTGTTTACCTCCCCTTTCTTCCTCTTATTGACCGTGGCGCAGGGGAAAATAGTGCGCTACAGGCTGCTGGAAGACACCCATGCGCTGGTGGTAGCGCTAACGTAGTCAGCTTCGTGTACCGTACTCCTACTACCTCACGAAGCACACTCCCAGAATCCTTGCACATCACGGGTTGCCTTCACCGGGTTGACTAGGTCGCACTGCTTATGGGCTTCGTGGTGGCGGTGAGTGACGGTGGCCTTGTCCACTGCAGTGCCCAATACGAGGTACGGGCGCAACGTAACCAGGGCCAGCAAAAAAGGACCGCGCGCCTTGGTTCGCAGCCGTGACGGCTTGACCACGAAGCTGCACGTGTTTGGGCTAGCGGACGCAACTCCAGCGGGATTTTTTTGGCTGTCGATGTTGACCAGGGGGTCACATTCCCTGCTCTTTAAGCTCGTACCGACGAGTAGGTCAGACTTAAATACAATTGGTGGGTACAGCCAGCGGCTGGGTTGTTTCCACTCCGGGCTATTCAAATTGGATTACCGAATTGGCCGCTGGTCGTTCCTCGACGAACAAGACGGGCTGAGAGCCGCCACCAGCCGTCCAGGGCCGCTTGCCAAACTGATTAAAATCCAGATAAGTCCCCAGGTGAGTGAAACGGGCGAAGGAATAGGCTGCTCCTTCAGCGCCGAGCGCCGAAGGAGCATCGGCGAGGTGAAAGTGCAGGTGCGGGCCGGTCGTCTGGCCCGTGAAACCGACTTGCGCCAGCACCTGACCCTGTTTGACATGCTGGCCGGGTCGTACGCGCAGGCTACCGGGGCGCAGATGCTCGTAAAAAGCCGTCTGCTGCCGGCCCAGATCCAAGGCGATGTAGTTGCCAGTTGCCTGCGCCGCCGAATAAGCGGGATGGGCGGCCAGCGTTGGGCTTTCGGAAAAATCATTCTGCGTCGCTACCACCACGCCGTCGCGCACGGCCAGCACGTCAGCCCCGTAGCCGTACCAGTTGCCCACCACGTTCTCGTCGGCGCGGGCGTAGCGGCCTTGCCGGTCGAGTCTGATAAAGTCGATGGCGTAGCGCCCGGGGATGCGCGTTTGGCCATCAATGGTATAGCGTACCCGGCGATGTCCCCGCTCCCACGACGGCTCGTATACGGCCGCCCAAGGGCCCCCACGCAGGGGCGGACCGAGCACGGGGGCGCGGTGCTGCTTGAGGGGTAGCCACGCGTCCCGGCTGTGCACCACCCGTTTTTGAACTCCCTGGCGGTAGGTGTACGTCAGGTGATGACCCAGTTGCTTAACCGAAGCCTCGGCAGGCAGTTCCACTTCGAGATAAAGGACCTGGGCTGCGCCAGGGAGCACGCTGGTAGAAGGCTGGCCAGTGCGGCCAAAGCGGGCAGCCAAAGCGGCTCCTTCCAACACGGCCACCGCCGCGTGGGCTTCACTCACGACGCGTAGTTTCTGGACGTTTAGGGTATCCGCGGTTGGGTTCGTCAGCAGCAATTCGTAGTACAGGGTAGGCTGACCGGCAATACGCACCACGGCGGGCGCAAATGGCACGTGCAACTCTAGCGCGCGCGGGACAGAATCGGCGCCCTTCAACTCGATGAGTAACAGACAGCTAATCGCTTGCAGATAGAACTTCACAGAAAGTCTAAAAATGGGGGTAGAAGACTCGGGATGAAAGAAATTAGCCCCGTGGGCAAATTGAACAAGCACAAGGCGAGGAACTTACCCCGCCACACGGGTGCTGACTACGTTCGTGGTGCGCGGTGTGCAGGCCTTGGCGAAGGAACTAGAAAGGATGTGAAAGCGGGCTGCTGAGGCGATGCCTGGGCCAGCTGTTATTCATCTTATTCCGTCTTGCCCTTAAAGCTGGCGTAAATGGCCATGGCATGCCCATGCCCCAGTTCAAACTCTTCCTTGAGCCAATTCGTGATGACCGTTGCCTTAATGGAAGCAACTAGCTGCCCATCCTGTAAGAATCCTTTTGCTTCCGCGAGTTGCCTGAAGTCATCAAGGCTTTTGCCCGTTTTAGCTTTAATGTTGTCGATGTAGGCTTGAAAAGACATGGCGTTGGATTTGTAACTGGGTAAGCGGAAAAGGGTTGGTGTCTTGTCCTCGAATAAGTTGACAATTTCGCCTGCTTTGTTGAGTTAATCACCCTCCTTTAAATGAACAACTCTGCCGAGTAGTGTTCGGCGTCTTCTAAGCGGGAAGAGAAGAACTCCTTAAACTGGTTGGGTCAGTCGCCTGGGTTTGGCTACAAAAATCCGCAATCAGCCTACAAGCTCCACTAAACTGCCCTAGACCTTTGCGAGGTCATTCTTTTAACTTCACCTACTCTCATGACCTCTCAGACAGAAACTTCTTCCGCTGATGCAATGCCTGGCTCCTTAAATAGCTCAACTGCATCAACCAAGTCGACCAAACCCGTTGCTTTGGTCACCGGGGCCAACCAAGGTATCGGGCTACAGATAGCCAAGGACCTCGTCACGCACGGCTTCACGGTGCTGGTCGGCTCGCGCAACTTCCAGCGCGGCGAAGCGGCCGCTCAGGAGATTGGCCCCGCCGCCATTGCGCTTCAATTGGACGTGACGGACTCGGAATCCATCACCGCCGCCACTGAGCGCATCCGCCTGGAAGTGGGCCGCCTCGACGTACTCATCCAAAACGCGGCTATCTCGAATGCACGGAACGGGAGCATGTCTATGCAGGAATACGCCCAGATATCAAAGGCCAGCAACGTCGACATTAACGATGTGCGGATGGTTTGGGAGACCAATGTCTTTGGCGTGCTGGCCGTCTATCAGGCCCTGCTGCCGCTGCTACGCGAAGCCCCGGCCGCATCGTCAACGTCTCCAGCGGCGTGGGCTCGCTGACCAGCAACTCGGACCTAACGAATCCCTTCCGTCCTTTCTTCAGTCCCGTTTACCCGGCCTCCAAAACGGCCCTCAACGCCCTAACATTGGCCATGGCCATTGAATTGGAAGCGACCGACATCAAGGTCAATGCGGTCTCGCCGGGCTTCACCAAGACAGCACTCAATGGCTATGCCGGCACGGAAACGGTGGAGGAAGGTGCCCGCGAGGCCGTACGCATGGCCCTGATTGGTCCAGATGGCCCAACCGGTGGCTTTACGCACGCCACCCGCGGCATCATTCCCTGGTAAATAGCTGTTGTCACTTGGCACGTCGCCGGGGAACAGCCAAGACACCTAATCGGCTCCTTGAATCGATTTAATCGGTGTAGCAGCTCTGTTCCGATTGCCTGTTGCCTAACCCGCCAACTATTCCCGCCTATGAAAAAGCCCGCAGAAGCTCCTCGCCGGTTTGAATCACTCTCCGACTTGCATCGGGCATTAGGCTTGCCTAAGCCGCTGCACCCGCTGATCAGCTTAGTCGATAATCGGGACAATCAGGTGGCGCCCCAGTCCTTCGCGACGCCGTTCAGCATGAATTTTTATAAGATTGCCTACAAGCCCCATCTGCAAGGAAAATTCAGGTATGGACAACATTTTTACGATTTTGAGGAAGGCGGCCTCCTATTCGTTTCGCCGAACCAAGTAGGAGCGGGTCACGTGACCAATGGCGACCATGCAGGCTATACCCTGCTCATTCACCCGGATTTTCTCTTGCCCTATCCCCTAGCTAAGCATATTACGCACTATGGTTTTTTCTCCTATGCAGCCAATGAAGCCCTGCATCTTTCAGATGCGGAGAAAACCACTATTATAGCCGTTTTCGACCTTATCAACGGGGAGTTGAACAGCCGGATAGATGAGTTTAGCCAGGATGTGCTGATTGCCCAAATCGAGTTGCTTCTACGGTACGCCAACCGGTTTTACAAACGGCAGTTTATTACCCGCAAAGCCGTGAGCACCGACTTGTTGCAGCGAATAGAAGACGTGTTAACTACCTATCTGAGCAGCGATAACCTCGCGCATCACGGCCTGCCGACGGTGCAGTACTTAGCAAGTTGCGTTCATTTCTCGCCCAGTTATTTGAGTGATACGCTGCGCGCGCTGACCGGGCAAAATGCGCAGCAGTACATCCACCAGAAGCTCATCGAAAAAGCAAAGGAAAAATTAGCAACTACCCAGTTGACCGTCAGTGAAGTAGCCTATGAGCTAGGCTTCGAACACCCGCAATCTTTCAGCAAATTATTTAAACTAAAAACCGCTCTTTCCCCTTTGGAATTTCGGCGCTCCTTTCGGTAAGCCGGCCGCGCTAGGCCCCTTCGGGCACCAGCCTACGATGCCCCCCCCGCACGCAAGGCAGTAGCAAACGATGGAATGGACGTGCCCGACCCAACGGCCGACGGCCTGGCCCCGGTCAAGTACATCGACCACGCCCTTATTGCGATGGTCTAGAGATGATGGACAGAAGAAGGACGCATCTTTCTTCAGTCATGACTACGAAAAAAAGAGTGGAACGTGGCCTGATAAATGGCGCAAGTACGACGCAACCTTCAAAGTGGAAGCCTTACGTCTCGCTTCGGAGAACCGCAGTACGCAAGCGGCGGCTCAGCAGTTAGGCATTAGTCCGAAGCTGCTTTATCGCTGGCAACAGGAGCAATTAGTAGCTGAAGTGGGCAGCGCAGAAGTGGCGCGCGACCCGGAAGTACGTTAATTGCGTGCCCAACTGAAGCGGGCCGAGCAAGAGTTGCACCGCTGCTCGCGTAAAATCGACGGTTGGGACGTGCGTGACACGATGCCCGAGGACCTAGTCAGTGAAGCCTTGCGGTGGGCACTAGCTGTGCGGTGGCCCCCGGCCGGGCTCATTGTGCATTCTGACTTGGGCAGCCAGTACACGGCCACCCGCTTCAAGGCCCTACTGGCCCACCACGGGGCCCGGCAAAGCATGAGCCGGCCAGGCAACTGCTACGACAACGCCCATGCCGAATCCTTTTGGAGCCGCTTCAAGGCTGAACCGCTCGACGGCGGCCGCTTCCCTGGCCTAGCCGAAGCCAAGCTCGAAATCAGCCACCACATCGCCTATTACAATGCCGAACACCGGCATTCGGCGCTTGGTTATGTCGCTCCCAACCACTTCGAAACCCAATTGCAAACCACGTCTCAACTCTGTCCGGCTTAGCTAGACCAGCTAGACTACCTCATTCCATCTGTGTCGTTATAGGAAAAGAGGTGCTTAGGATGACATACTCTTCTTAAATGGGACAGTTGGGTAGAAGGCTTCTTAACGAAAGAAGGACACTTTACCGGTTCTCTTTATCCTACTATTAGCCTCTTTTCCTGCTTAGTGCCGCCAATACGGCAGGTAGGCAAACATAGGAAGAACGAACTATTAGAAGGTGTCCAAACTCGAATCTAGTTTCCGGTGCCCCAGTTGGGGACGAAATCAAGGGCGAGGCCAACAGACCAAGCGACAAAACTCCGCTTGACGTCTTGGTCAGCTCACCCCTAGTCAGCAAAACCAGGTGTGATGACTGTTATAAGCTGCACTACGAGATGAACCATCCGAAAATAGGTCGTTTAGCGCCTACTCGTTCGTCGCCATTAGGTAAGCGCAACTGCTGGCGTGCGCACCCACGGGTAACCTGGTCCATGCAGCCCGCTTGGGCTAAGTCCCGTCTAGTTGGGGAGGGGCGAGTACGTATCTGCCCGTTGCCTCACGCACGAAAGATAGCCGCATGTGCACCGCCTCGTTTTCTCGTCTTTTGCTTCGCCTGGCTTTTCTCGCGTTGACGACCGGGTGCGGGCGCCTACCAGCCCCCGGCACCGTCTCGTCGCGCGGCGGCGCCACTACCCATCCCGTGGTGGCGATCACCCACGTGAACGTCATCCCCCTCACTGCTGGAGGACACGTGTTGCCGAATGTGACAGTCTTGATCAGGAATGATCGGATTGCCGCGCTCAATGGGCCGCTTCCGGCCGGCACGAAGCGCATTGACGGGCGGGGCAAATGGCTGATGCCCGGGCTGATCGACATGCATGTGCACGTGCCAACGGATACGCATTTTGGTCCTCCCAGTCCCACCCACGCCGCTACCCTGTTCTTGCATACCCAGGATATCATGACGCCTTATGTCGCCAATGGCGTGACGACCATCGTGGATCTTAATTCGCGGGCAGAGCATTTTGGGCAACGAAACGAAATCGCCCGCGGGGACGTCATCGGGCCGCGCCTGGCGCTCGCCGCCTTGATCAATGGCGGGGAGGGCCCCGGTCGCATTGCCACTACGGCGGCGGATGGACGACAAGCCGTTCGCAGCGCCAAAGCCGAGGGGTATGAGCTCATCAAGGTGTATTCGCAACTCAACAGCGAGACGTTCCAAGCCATTGTGGACGAAGCAGACAAGCAAGGGCTTCGCACGATAGGGCACATTCCCAACGCTTTTCGGGGAAAGTTAGCCCACGCTTTTGTCCCGCACTTCGGCATGGTGGCGCACGCGGAGGAGTTTTCCAAACAAGCCACGGCCTTCAGCGACCAAGAGGCGCAGCAGTTCGCGCAACTCGCGCGCGCCAATGGGACATGGCTATCCCCAACCTTGACGACTAGCCACCAGATTCTGCGCCAAACCCGCTCCTTGGACGAACTGCGCGCGTCTTCAGAATTGCAATACGTCCACCCACTTTTCCAAAGTAAGTGGTTAACGGCGAATAACTACAACCGCAACACCTCACCCGAACGGATCGCCTATTGGGAGAAACTCGTTTCGTTTCACGTCCGGTTGGTGCAGGCGTTTCGGGCCGCGGGGGTGCCCCTGGTCGTGGGAACCGACACCGGCACGTCGGGGGTCATCGCGGGCTTTGCCGTGCACGACGAACTGGAGTTCTTAGCGGCCGCGGGCCTGACGGCCGAAGAAGTCTTAGCTGCCGCGACGCGACTGCCCGCGGCGTGGCTCGGGCTGGGCCAGGAAATCGGCACCATCGAGGTGGGCAAACGGGCGGACCTGGTATTACTAACTGCTAATCCGCTAGATGACGTGCGAAATACGCGTGCGATTGCGGGCGTTTTCGTCAACGGTCGTTGGCTTAAGCGCCCCACCCTCGACGCAATGCTGGCGAAGCTCTCCAAACGCTATACAGCGATGAAAGGACACTATGACTGGCAGCAAACCAGTGGTCGCTAACCAGGTGGTTCAAACGGTTCCTAGCACTGCTAGTCGCTTTGTCGGCCTAGCGCACCGGGCCTTTTTAGCGTATTTACCGCAGCATGCGGATCTGTATTGGGTGACGACCTTCTTCCAGGCCATGTAGGTCATCACGCGCCGGTAAACCGGCTGGGAAGCGTAGCTGCTCACCTCGTGGGCAGCAGGGTAGGCGACGGCCCGTCAAGCGGTGGCGGGGTAGTAGACGCTCTATTCTACTTTCCAGCCTAAGCTTTGTTGTGTAAGTAGAGGGGCTAGGTAGTCGGTTATGCGTGCCAGCGTTTTTCCAGCGCCTGTATCCCTTATGCCAGGGTCTGTACTTGGTCGTCCGTCGCCGGGCCACCTGCTCGTTGAATACCCAAGAAGAGGAGGCCGGCTAGGCGTGTGATGCCAGCCTCTTACCCCTGACCTTGGGCCACGGCCGCCACTCACTGGCACCGGTGGCAGGTACTAGCTGTTCAGGTGCGCTTGCTTGCTATAGCGACGTGCCGCTCGTTCTACCGAGTGCTGCTGGTGCATAGCGCGCCAACCAGAATGGCAGACTAATAGCGTGTTAAATGATTGGCTAGTAGATCCTGCCTTTACCAATGGCCGCAGCACCAGCGAACACGCAATGATCTTGATTACAGCCGATCGCATGAAAAAAGCCCAGCATTGACTGGGCTTTTTGCTTTCAAGAGCAAGTAAGAATAATGGATAACGGGTGCAAACCTACACACTGGCGGAGCCCGGACCAAGAGTTAACATTAAAATAATTTAATATATACCCTTAGGCAGCTGGTGCAGCGGTGAAACTGGCTCCTACTTACCCGAAGTCTCTCGTCTCTACCGCGACCGGGCCGCGCTTCTGCCAGCAGGTCGCCGAAGGGATACCACGAGGAGATTTCCCATTATGAGAAAAGTGAGGGCGAGAAAAGCGGGGAGGAAAGGATCGCTCTACCTAGGCTACTTGGATCGTTTACGCGAGACTAGATTTAACGCGGAGTAGCACGTAATCAATGGCTGAGCTAGTTAAATTTATTCTTGTTTAGTTTATAAATAACTCACCAAAAAGCGTTTAGCAGCAGAATTCCCAAAATGGGTTATTTGTATATTTTTAGGAACTTTTGCTAATGCTTACGCTCGCGCAACGCACTTCTGCGCTATAAAAGCTGAAAATCTGGCGGGAATGGCCGAAACGCGGAACAAGGGCTTGTAGCAGGGAGTTTGACTTTTCTAATACACAACATTTATATATTTATATGTTTAAACGTTATGTTGAACTTGCCCTTGCTTTCAAGAGCACCCTTGTTCCTTTCTACCTTCTATTTGCAACTCTCGTATGAAACTCCACGCCTCCCCTTTCCACCCCATTACCGGTGATCTGCTCCCCGCCTACCGCGACGCGTACTTGCGCGGGGACCTCTCCAGCAAAAATACCGACGCCGTCGATGCCTACATCAAAGCCAACAGCCAGCAAGCCGATGCCACACTGCGCCGCTTCTATGAGCTGAAGGGCAAAGGACATGAGGTACAAGCTGTCGGCTGGGTACAACGCCAATTTGATCTGATCCGCACCGAGCCCCAGCGTTTCCGCCAGCGGGCCGCAGCGATGGTCGTGGGTACCGCCCTGGTGGGCAGCGCCGTGTTTGCCGGCTCGAGCCGCCCCATCACCACGGAGGCTACGTCTCCCCTCGCTTCAACGACGATGGCCGCAGCCGAGACCGAAGGTTCTGCGAGCCTGCTGCGTGTGGCCACGGTACGCGGCCGTATCCTGGACGAAGAAGGTAAGCCGCTGGTGGGCGCTACCGTGCTGCAGAAAGGCAGCTTCTACGGCGTGAGCACCGATGCCAAGGGCGAATACCTGCTACGTGTACCGGCGAATCAGCCCGTGACGCTGCAATACGGCTACGGTGGCTACACCGATGAAGAAGTACAGGTGAAGGGGGGCACCACCGAAAACATGACCCTAGTACCGCGCACGAAAGCGGCGAAAGTGAAAAAGCACCGCTGGTTCATCTTCTAACCAGACCCTATCCTACTCCTACTACCTGCCTGAAAAGGCCCGGCGAGCCGCTGGGCCTTTTTTGCGTTCCTCTAGCGGGTTTTTACCAGCCGATGTAATCCGTAGTACCCTGTACGCCTTTGCCCACGCTTGTACGAGGGCTGCCCGCGACAGCGCCTCACTGCGGAGCGACAGGAGCTTGCCTGGTGGTTGTTACGGCTGGGCTAGGAGCCAGGCAATGGCCAGGGACTCCTGGTCAAACCGGTGGTAGATGATCGGGTACTGCCGCATGGCCTCTTGCCGGGTGGTGTGCCGGCTCACCCGGTCTAGGGCCGGGCCGGCACTGAGCACCGCCCCGTAACGGTAGCCTTGCTGCACGGCCCGCGGCAACCAGTCGAGCAGAAACCAGCTCGTGTCCGGGGCGGAAGGCGTCACGAAGCGACGTTGGTCAATCAAGACCTTGCCGGCCCCTACGGGGTGCAACTGGCCCAGCAGCGCTTCAAAGGCTGCCCGCAGCACTGCGCTAGCGTGCGCGCCCGGCAACCACACATGCTGCACGAAGCCCAGCGGATGCCGGTAGATCTGCGCCGCCTCATTGGCGAAACAGCAAGGGGGCGGGGCCATAGGAAAAATCATTCGCAACGAAGGAACAGCATACTAGAGCAGGCTTTACGTACTGATTACTTGCCTTCTGCTCCTAGGGTTGCTGGGCTTTGTTCATGGGCTACGAAGGCCCCGTAACCTGGGGGTAAGTAGCGGCGGTCTGCCAAGGAAGTTCCCACAAGCCGTATGCCCTGGTCGCGACACACAAGCCTAAGCAGGGAAGGCGTTCTGCGCGGCCGTGCCAGCCCATTCGCTTGAGGAAAGTTGGTCCCGTAGCAGTAGAGGTGGGGATGAACCGACGGGACGTAGAGGATTAAGCAACGGGAACTAAAAAAAAGGTAGTCCCCCCTGTTTAGGGGTAGTGGTTGCTTAGGACGTAATGAACCGGCCCGAATACCTTTGGCTAGTCCTGCTAAGGCACCCCTGGTTTCCCGGCAGGCGATTCCCATGCCCTTTGCGGTTCGTATACTTTTTCTCACGCTTTACCATGCCCACACGTCTACCTTCAGCTACCTTCCCCCGCCAGCACTGGGGCAAGCCTCTTCCTCTGCTGGCCCTGGGCTTGAGTGCTCAGGCTCAGCTCACCGTCACGAGCACCACCCCAGTGCGTAACCGCAACCTGGCGCCGCGCGCGACTGCCGTGAAGCTGATCTACAGCCAGCCCCTCAACGCAGGCTCCGCTAGCAACGTGCGCGTATACTCTGCTCAACGTGGCGGCCAACTCGTGCGTGACGGGAACGTCACGGCTAGCAGCAGCACCGTGACGGTGAACCCGGCCATGAACTTTCTGCCCGGCGAGCGGGTATTCGTCACCTCGCCCGCCACGGTAACCAGTTCCGCAGGGGTGGCCTCGCAGCCCTACGTCTACCAATTTACCACTGCTACTACGCCGGCCTCCGGCACCTTTGCTTCCAAGGCCGACTTTAACACCGGAGAAAGTCCTTATAGCGTGGCGTTGGGCGACGTCAATGCAGACGGCCGCTTGGATATCGTTACGGCTAGTAGAGGCGATAATTCGGTTTCGGTGCTACTTGGCCAGGCGAACAGCTCCTTTGCCGCCAAGACCCATTATAGCACGGGGAACAGCATCCGGAGCGCAGCACTGGGTGATGTGAACGGCGACGGCCGCCTGGATATTGTCACGGCTAATTTTGGCCCCGGCACGGTCTCGGTGCTATTGGGCCAAGCAGAGGGCCTTTTTGCAGCGCGCATGGACTATCCCACTGGGGCCGGGACCAACAGCGTCGCGCTAGGCGACGTGAACGGAGACGGCCGCTTGGACCTGGTCACCGCTAACATCAGCGACAACTCGGTCTCGGTGTTGTTGGGGCAAGCGCAGGGCACCTTCGCGGCCAAGACCGACTATCCTGTTGGTGGGGAGGTGCAAAGCGCCGCGCTAGGCGACGTCAATGACGACGGTCGTTTGGACATCGTCACGGCCAATGAGAGTAGCTCCGTCTCGGTGCTGCTAAGTCAGGCGCAGGGCCTCTTTGGAGCCAGGACCGACTATCCTACTGGAGCAAGCACCAACAGTGTGGCGTTAGGCGACGTCAATGAGGATGGCCGTTTAGATATTGTCACGGCTAACCGGGACGCTAACTCCGTCTCGGTGCTGCTGAGCCAGGCAGCGGGCACCTTCGCAGCAAAGACCGATTATCCCACAAGTGGGGGAGGGCGAGGTGTGGCGCTGGGCGACGTGGATGGCGACGGTCGTTTGGATATCGTCACAGCAAATGGGAGCATTTCGGGCACGGTCTCGGTGCTGCTGGGGCAAGCGCAGGGCACCTTCGCGGCGAAGGCCGACTATCCCGCTGGCACTCGTCCTTACGGCTTAGCGCTAGGCGACGTCAATGAGGATGGCCGTTTAGATATTGTCACGGCTAACCGGGACGCTAACTCCGTCTCAGTACTGCTAGGCCAGGTCCCACTAGCGCCCACCCTCACCAGCTTCTCGCCCCTGAACGGACCGGTGGGCACCCGCGTCACGATCATGGGTACTGGCCTGAACGGCGCCACGGCGGTGCGCTTCAACGGCACGGCGGCCAGCTCGTTCATCGTCAACTCGGCCACCAGCCTGACGGCGGTGGTAGCGGCGGGCAGCACGACGGGCCCAGTGAGTGTAACTACGCCCAGCGGAACGGCTACCAGTACGACCAATTTCACCGTACTGTTCGCGCCGGTGGTGACGACCACGGCCAACCCGACCACGGCGTTGGAGCAGACTGCCACCGTGGTCGATGCAGGCCTGACCGTCACCGACGCCGACAGTCCAAATCTAGCCTCTGCTACCGTGACCCTCAGCAGCGGGCTGGTCAGCAGCGAGGACGTGCTGGCGTTTACGCCTACGGCCCCGATCAGCGGCGGCTACACAGCCAGCACCGGCGTGCTCACGCTCACCGGCACGGCATCCGTGGCCCAGTACCGAGCTGTACTGCGCACGGTGAGCTACCGCAACAGTTCTCAGACGCCTACGACTAGCGCGCGCACGGTGAGCTTCGTGGTGAGCGACGGGGAGCTGAGCAGTACCCCAGCCACCAAGCAAGTGCAAGTGCAGGCCGTGAATGGTGCCCCCTCGGTACCCACCGACAGTGATCCGACCCTCAACACGGTCGCCGAAAATGCGCCCACTGGCACGCTGGTGGGCCTAACTGTGACGGCGACCGATGCCGATAGCCCGACCCTAGCCTATTCGCTGACCAACAACGCCGGCGGGCGCTTTGCTATCAACCCCACCACGGGCGTGGTCACGGTGGCCAATGACCGCTTGCTGGACTACGAAACGGCTACATCTCACGCCATCACCGTACAAGCCTCGGATGGCACGCTTACCAGTTCCGCCAGCTTCACGATTCAAGTCACCAACATCAACGAGGTCCCAGTAGTGGCCAATCAGGCCTTCTCAGTGCCGGCTAGTTCCCCAGCGGGTACCGTGGTCGGCACGGTGGTAGCCACCGACCCCGATGCGGGCCAGACGCTGACCTATTCGATTACGGCCGGTAATCCGGCGGGGGCCTTCTCTTTCGTGGGCAATCAACTGCAAGTGGCCAACGCCGCGGTACTCACCAGCACGGGCACCTATGCGCTGACGGTCAGCGTACAGGACAACGGCAGCCCGAGTCTGGCGAGCACCGCCACCATCACCGTCACCGTGACGCCCGTTACCCAGGTGCTCTACCGCCTCCACGCGGGCGGCCCGGCCTTGAACACGAGCTTTGGTGCCTTTGCCGCCGACCAGTTCTTCTCTCCTAGCCGCACCGGGGCCAACTCCGGGCCCATTGCCGGCACCACCGATGATGCCTTGTACCAGACGGAACGCTTCGAAGGCGCCTTTGGCTACAGTTTGCGCGTGCCTAATGGCACCTACCAAGTCGTGCTGCACTTTGCCGAACTCTACTGGACCCAGCCGGGACAACGTGTTTTTGATGTGCGGGCGGAAAACCAACTCGTCTTGGACAACTACGACATCCTGAAGAAAGTGGCCCCGTTTACGGCCACCACCGAGACCTTCTCGGTGGTGGTGACGGATGGCGTACTCAACCTAGACTTGTCGGCCCTCGAGAGCGACGGCGGCCGCGACGCGGCCAAGCTCTCGGCCCTGGAGGTGCTGGCCCCCGGCGCGGCGCAGAATCGCTCGACGCTGGCCAGCCAAGCGCTACTGGCCACCACGAGCCCGGGTAAGCTCGCCGCGCGCCTCGAAGCCCTGCCCAACCCCTTCTCCGAACGGGTCAGTCTGAGCTTCCAGCTCCCGCAAGCTGAAGCCTATACGCTCACCGTGTATGATCTGGCCGGGCGGCAGCTGCAGCAGCAAACGGGCATGGCCGTGGCGGCGGGTGAGCGCCAGCAGCTCACCCTGACCCTAGGCCGCTATCCAATCGGGGTATATCTGGTGCGCCTGACCACGCCCTCGGGTACGCAACAAGTGCGCGTCGTGAAGCACTAACCCCCACCCCACCCGCCCGAAGGCCCCCTACCCGGCCCGGTAAAGGACTGCGCGTCCTTTGCCGGGCCGTGGTGCGTCAGGCCGGTGCGTACTAGGCGCACCTGAGCAGACGTGGCTGTGCTATCTGGCACGGTTTCCCTCTTTTTGATCTACAAAGAGCGCCTAAATCAGTTCTTTTAGAGGGGGCTCAAGATGGGACACCTTTCGGACTGGTCGGCTTGCAAGCCAGCGCCACGCGGTGGTAGATGTACCCCGTTCCTTCTTTGCCCTCACTTGCCCACCTAGTGCGTCGGCGGTTATATTTGCTTTCATCTTGTTCATCCGGGCCGCAAGGTGGCTGCTAACAACGGGTCAACGAGCCGTCTTCCCTGTAGCCGTTCATGAACAAACCCCTGCTCGCCAGTATCCTGGCCTTTGCCAGTCTTGGCGCAACTGCCCAGGTCACTACGCCCGCGGTCGATAGCTTAGTCAAAGCCTATGTGGCCATTAACAAGTTTAATGGCACGGCGGTCGTTGTCCGCGAGGGGAAAATACGCTATCAAAAAAGCTATGGCTATCAGAATGCGACCGCTAAGCGCTTGAACGCTCCCACGAGCATTTTTCCCATTGGCTCCTTGACCAAGTCGTTTACGGCCTTGGTCGTCTTGAAACTAGCGGAGGAGCATAAGTTATCCCTCGACAATTCGGTTAGCCAGTATATTCCCGACTATCCCAGAGGAAAGGACATCCAAATCCGCCACCTGCTGACCAACACGAGCGGCATCTATGAGAAGTTTAGAAATCGACAGTTCTATGAGCAGCTCACGTCCACGCGCGCCTTCAGCACCGCCGAAAGACTGGCTTTCTTTCAACAGGAGCCTTTGGATTTTGAACCCGGCACCAAGTTTAGCTACTCCAACTCGGGCTTCGACTTGCTGGGCCTCATCATTGAACAAGTAACGGGGCGCTCCTATGCCGAGGCCGTGCGGACCTATATTCTGAGCCCCCTGCACATGACCCATACGGGGCTGGGTTTTGCGGAGCTACAGGACGCGCATAAAACCAAGCTGTACGCCTATTTATCGGCGACCAAAACGGTGGAAGTGCAGCCCTGGAATGCCAGCTTAACCTACTCCTCTGGCGGCCTCTATAGCTCCGCGGAAGACCTGCTTAAATTTTATTACGGGCTGAGTAGCTTCCAGATTATCTCGCCAGAAACCTTTGCCCAAGCCACTACGCCGTTCTTAGGCGGCTATGGGTATGGCTGGTATATCGATCAGGTACAGGGCGAGCGCGTCATTGACCACGGGGGAAACATAGAAGGGGCGACCAGCTATTTTTTGCTCATGCCGGAGCACCGCATTGGGATTATCCTGTTGAATAACATCACGTCCACCTCCCTGGAGAAACTAGGCACCTCCCTGTATGCCGCTTTGCGCAACAAGCCCTACCGTGTTCCCCAACCTAAAAAGGCTATTTACTTGCCTGAGGCTATTCTGGCGCAATATGTCGGCACCTTTGAAGTATCAGGCCCAGTCTAAGATAGAAATCTCGATAGAAGCGGGAAAACTGGTTCTGAAAACCACGGACGGCACCAAAACGGCCCTGTTGGCAGAAAAAGAGGGGGTGTTTTTTGCCCCCGATGAGGACCTGGTGGTAGAGTTTATGGCCAAAGACAATAAAATTGCGCAGTTGAAGATCGTCCAAGGACTCACTAATAAGATAGCCCGATAAGCTGTGAGCCCGATAAGTCCAGCTTATCAGGCTCACAGCTTATCGGGCTGTTTGGACAAAGCCCCCCTTTCGAGACGAGCAAAGCGGCGCTTCTGCCGTCCTGTTTGGCTTTATCGTGCGGGAAGGCTTTAAGAGCACCGTGGGGCTCACCCCAGCGGACCCGGGGGCGCTGTGCTCGCTTTAACTCAGGCAGGTAGTATAGTCGTTTACGCTATTCTTTTTGGAAGAACTTTCCGGCTTTGATCACGGCGTACACCGCCTCTAGGTTGCTAATGTCCTGCAAAGGGTTTTTATCCAGGACGACCAAGTCGGCCATTTTTCCGACGGCCACCGTGCCCCGGGTGGTCTCCAGGTGCAGGGCTTTTGCCCCATTGAGCGTGGCGGCTGTCAGGGCGTCGAAGGCGCTCAAACCGGCCCCTTTGACGAGCAGCTCCACTTCTTTAGGCACGAATTGCTTCTGGTCGTCATCCGTTCCGGCCGCGAGGAGCACGCCGGCTTTATAGGCTTGCGTGGTGAGCCGTTTTCCTACCTCATACGCGTAGCGCATGGTCGAATCTTCTTGCCCCCATTCTTGGTAGGTTAACAAGGTGGCGTCGAGAATCGTGTGCCGCTCCTTCATCAGGGCAAATAGGGCGGACAAATCCGGGGTGGCGCTGTCCCAAAATGCAGCCCCATGGCGTTGGGTCTTCCAAGAGGGGGGGATGGTGTCCAGCTTTTCGTACAGCAGCAACGGGGCGTGCGACACGACGCCCACGCCGGCTGCCACCACCTCGGCAGGCTTGGCGTGTTGCAGCCAGGCGTGCGCCCAAACCGGCAGGTTCTGCCGAGTAGCTTCCCGCACGATGTGAGCTACCAGGGGCGCCGCGACATCTGCGTATAACTTCAGGCCCGTGGCGCCGGTACCTTTCGCTTCGGCCACGGCTAAGACCAGGTCGGTGGAACTCGTCACGGCCCGCATATACGGCAGGGTGCCGGCGACCGCACCTTTCGACGCCAGCGCCGTGCGCGGATCCTGGAAAAAAGCAGGGCCTGCCAGCAGGGCGGAATAATAAATCGCCGGCGACACGATCTCCCCCGTGGCGGCGTCGCGAGCCAACCCCGCCAAGATCCGGGCATCCCCTGCCATGTCGCGCACGGACGTTACGCCGCTATACAACAGGCGGCGCAACACGGCCAGCACATGAGCGCGGTTGTCCACCCCGGACGGGTCCGTGGCCAGGTGCACGTGCGCATCGATCAAGCCGGGCACCACGTATTTTCCTTGCAGGCGCACCACGCGCGCGGAGTCGGGAAGGGGCTGGCTGCCATCGAGGAAAATAGCGGTGATCGTCTGGTGGCGAATGAGGATGGTTTGGTGAGCAACCGGCACGGGATGCCTCGCATCGATAATGGTCACGCCCGTAAGCGCATAGTTGCTCCCGGTTACTTGTGCCCGCCCAGAGTACCCTAGGAGAACCAGAAAAAAGACGGGCATCCACTTCAAAGGCAGGATCTCAGGCGGATTGGGGGCAGGGGAACAGGTTTCGAGAGGGGCAAGAATGGCGGGCGAGGCGGTGGCGCCTGCTCGGCGTAAGAGCAGCAAAGACAGCCAATAGGGAATGAGGAAGGGAACCGCTGGAATCGAGACGACATAGCTAGCAATAGCCAAGGGCACCGGCACCGCAGCCGGTAAGACACTCAACACCAATGCTGTCCCACTCAGGCCCATCAACCACCGGCTGGCCGTTGGGCGGCACCACCCCACCCGGTGGAGCGCCGCCGTAAAGGCAATCGCGGTGGCATACTGCAGGGCCACGGCCACCGCGCCCAGTAGGTTCATGAGATCTCGCATGGGCTTGTACCAGTCAGGGCGCTGAGCCGACCCAGTGGCGACCACCAGGCGGAACGAATCCAGCAGAAAGGTGCCCCAGTACGCCATGTTCACGATGAACAAGGGTGTAGCCAGCAGCAGAGCCGTCAGGCCGAGCAGCGTATAGGTGTTCTCCCCTGCCCGGCGCAGCCACGCGCCTAGTAGCACGAACCCAGCGACTAGCAGCACCCCACAAAGGATGAGCAAGGTGTAGCGTAGTTGCTGCTCGACGGCAGTAGCAACCCACCCCGCCGGATCCGCTGGGGGCGGGCCCATGCCGGCAAACAACGAGAGCAGCAGCCACGGGGCCAGCAGCAACGTGGCACCGAGCACGAGTTGGCGCCGATCAGCAGCCAGACGGCGGCTCTGATGCCCACCCAGCACCCAAGCGGCTGCGCTCATCAAGGCGCTATGCCCGAGCCATAGCGGGACATACACCCGGGGCGAGGTGTGCCCCAGCCCGAAGGCAAGGGCAAAGCCCAGGAAGGGAACCAGCGTCAAATACCAGAAGCAAACGGAGCGGAGGCGCGAGGGGAACATACGATGGAAAGAACCAAGGCCGCACCACGCGGCCAGCACGGGTGAAAGTACATAAACCACGCTAGCCTTAACTCACATAAACATGTGATAAGTAAACTACTACGTGGTGTTAGCAGCGGCAAGAAGTCAACCAGAATAAAGGATCTGGCGGGCTCACGGCAAAACCTGACCACTCCTGCGCGCCAGAACGGGTCCGGGTACACGACTACGCTCGTTTGGCTGAACAAATAGTTTCTTCTGAGCGAATTAAGAATATGCTCCGATGCAACCCAAGAGGCATTTCTCACTTAGTCTGTTCAGCGGAACGGTTAATTTTTATAAATAACTTCGCTGCACACCTGCCTTAAGTATACAAAAGGCGGATTTTCAGTTCTTCACATAGAAGGTCATTTGTTCAGTCGAAGAAGGACAAGCCATTTTGGTCATCATAGGTCCTAAATTAATTTTTGCAATAACTACGGCCCTCATAAAATACTCTCTGATGTGCCCTTTGGGTGGGCCACGCATCAGCTACTCCAACAACGCGGCTGCGAGCATGGCCTTAGTATGCAAAATTAGACCTCAAATTTATTGCGCACTGATGTCTCTGTAGGCAGTCGCATGATCAAATACACAAGCTTCTAGGCGAGGAAGAAAGCTATTTGGATGCATTGCTGATCCAAATAGCCGAAAGTGTTTGTTCTGGAGTACACCGGAGAAGCATCTACTTGTTGCTGAACAGGTTATTTTGCTCTCCTTATGCGGCACTCACGAATAGTTATCTTTAGCTGTATTTTTCTCCTTCTGGAGTTATTAGCTGAATCACTCTCGGCGCAGTCTCGCCAACTCCAGCGCTTGGTGGAGAAAGCTGCCTTAGCGCCAGCGGTAGTGCATCTGCTTGAGCCCAAAGAGCTACCTCAACAAGATGTACGCCGCCTGCAAGCAGCACACGCGCAGTGGGCCTACGATTCCTTAAGTAGATTGCTCGTGTACGCTCGCTTGAGTGCTGACTTTTACGCCCTACAGCAAGCGGATTCCGGCTACCGATACCTCCGTTTGGCTTGGAGCGCAGCAAGCCCTGCTCAACGACGAGCCCAGCCCGCTGAAGTGGTTGCGTTAGCCAATAGTTTAGCCAATCATTATCACGTACGCGGGGAATATGACAGCGCCCTAGTGTATTACCGACAAGCAATGGCTGTGTTTCGACAGGCTAGGTTGGACAGTAGCCAAAGCACTAGTAGCACGCTGTCAACTACTCACGCCAAAATGGGTGGCCGCATGCTGGCCCGCGTCGTAGGACATGCAGGTTTGGCTAGCCGACACCGCGGAGACTTGCTCAACGCACTGCATTATTATGAGCGAGCCCAAGCCCTTTACCTATACCAACAGGATCTACCGGGGATTATTTGGACGCAATGTTTGATTGGGGAAGCCTATGCCGAGCAAGGTAGTCTCATGCAGGCGCTACCGGCCTACGAACAGGCCTTGCGCACGGTGCGCCGCTACCAACGACAGGATCCCCAAGCAGGCAGCCACATGTTGGCGGGCTTGGCGCTGGAGTATTATGCCCCGCTGCAACTCATGGCGCCTCGCCACCAAAGCTACGCGTGCCCAGTAGCCACGGAAGCCATTCAGGCCTTGCAAACGGCATACTCACAGTCTGTTCTCCGTGCCACACCCCACGATGCGGCACTGCTAAGCAAGTTGCAGCTAGTACTTGCCGAAGAAACACTACGGGCCGGGCGGTTCACCGCGGCCGTACCCTACCTACGGGCGGCAGCACAGTGGTTAGGGTATGCACGTACGGAGAATGATCATTCTATCACCCCGGACTATCTGCCTGTACAAGCACATTTCCTAGGCCTTCGCGCTTGGCAGCAGCATGCCACTAACCCGGTTCGGGCACGCCAGGACTTGCAGCAGGCTATTATCCTCGCGGGGCAAGCACAGCCTGCTACGCAACAAGCTTACCTGCAGCAGCAGTTGGCCAGCTACGCCCTCGCGATGGGAGAGCCCCAGCAGGCGCAGCCTTTGTTGCAGCAGTTGCTCCGCCGTTACCCGTATCAGAGCCCGTTCGCCCTGAGCCAGGTAACAACGTTACTGATGCAAGTCTACGCGAAGGCCGGTCGCTACGATAGTGCCTACTACTATGCCCGCCGCACGCAAGCCCTGATTGATACCCAACGCACAGCGCAACACTTTGCCCTGCTCGCAGACACAGAAGCACGCTTTCGCACCCGTGAGCAGGCCACTCAGATTCAACTACTGACAGCGCGTACACAGCTCGCCCTAACCGGAGCCGCGCTGCTGACCCTGCTGCTCCTGGCGGCTGGCGCCGCGTGGCACACCACTCGTCGGTTGAATCGGCAGCTAGCTACCCAAAGCCGTCGTCTGCAGGAGCAGGCAGAGCAGTTGGGAAAGTTAGATGCGGCAAAAAATCAGTTCTTCGCCAACGTAAGCCATGAGCTGCGCACGCCGTTAACTTTGATTTTAAGCCCCCTCGACGGCTTACTCACCACGCCTTCAGTAGGTTTGCCGCCCAATGTGCAAGCCCCTGTAACGCTAGCGCATCGTCATGCCCGCCGCCTGCTGGAGTTGGTCAATCGGATCCTCGACCTGACCAAGCTGCAAGCGGGGCGTTTAGAGCTCTACCCAACTCCCACCGCCTTATCTTCTCGGCTCCGCCAAATAGTAGCTCAGTTCAGTTCGCTGGCGGCGGAGCGGCGCGTATCGCTGGCGTACGCTTCGCAACTGCCCGACGAGCTGCACGTGCTAGTTGACGCTGATAAAATAGAGCAAATTCTTACGAATCTGTGCATGAATGCGCTCAAGTACACCCCCGCTGGAGGTGCCGTAACCGTAAGTGCCGCTTTCTCTGGTTCTGCTAGTCAGTACGTACTTACGGTCTGCGATACAGGTCCGGGCATTGCAATGAGCGAGCAGGCGCACCTATTCGAACGCTACTACCAAAGCCCGCAAGCGCAGGCGCAGGGCGGCACTGGTTTGGGCTTAGCCCTAAGCCGCGACTTAGCCACGCTGCTTGGTGGCTCCCTTACGCTGGTAAGCGAGCCGGGACAAGGCGCTGCTTTTACCTTACGGTTTCCGGCGCAAACAGTGCCGCCAGCATTATCTGAAGCGCCACAGGAAGAACTTATCGGAGCGCAAGAACCTTCTGCCATTCACGACCACGCGACAGTTCGTGCCCGCATACTGGTCGTGGAAGACCAACCCGATTTGCGCAGTTATCTGCGGGATTTATTAGCTCCTAGGTATGAGGTGCTCACGGCAGAGGATGGCCAGGACGCATTGGAAGTACTTGAGCGAGAAGCCCCCATTGATATGCTGATCACCGATGCGATGATGCCCCGGCTGAGTGGTACCGAACTGCTCACGCACCTCAAAGCCCATGCTACTTGGGCCAGCATCCCGGTACTCATGCTCACCGCCCGCGCCGATGAGGGTCACCGCTTAGCGGCCCTCACCTTAGGCATCGACGATTACTTGACCAAGCCCTTCGTAACGATGGAGCTACTAGCCCGGGTGCAGGTGCTGCTCACACGCTGTGAGACACGCCGTCATTTTGCAGCGCAGCAGCCCGTAGAAGAGAACTTACTATCCGCATTATGGCCGCTTCCTAGTTCGCCTACATTGTTACTTGAGCAAGCCACGCCGGCTAGCCTGGCGGCTGAGCAACTAGCTCAATGGCAGGCAGAGGTGGCGTCAGAGCTGGTCAACCCGGCTTTCGGGCCAGCCGAGCTAGCCCATTGCCTTTGCCTGAGTGAGCGCACGTTGTACCGGCGCCTGGGGGAGCTGGCCGGCCTAACGCCCGCTGCTTGGCTGCGCGAGTTGCGCCTAAACCACGCTCGCCGCCTGCTCGAGGCGGGCAGCTTCGGCTCCGTGGCCGAGGTAGCGGAAGCCACGGGCTTCAGCAACGTTAAGTCATTCAGCCAACGCTACGCCGAGCGTTTTGGACGGCGGCCTAGCACCTATCCTAAGTAAAAGCGGACCGTCGTCACGGCCAACGCACCACGCTTGCTCCCGGGCAAGACGTGGCGACCGGATAATGCGCTTTACGCTTGCTGGTAAGAGAGCGTTGAGAGTGGCCGGGAGTCGTCTGCCAGACACGATTTCTGCCAAAAGTGCCAAAAAATAGGGCTTAAATAAGATTGGCAGGTATTATGCCCACAATCTGGGCGAACATAAGAAATCTTTGGGCGCAGCGTACGCTTCAGCAGAATGACTGCTGGGAAGCGCCATCTTCCTTACCGGCTACCTGGCTACCGAGCACCGTGGGCTACCGAGCGTCTGAGTTTCCTCCGCTATTTCCTATCCTATAACTCCTTGCCTTATGAAAAACGTTTTACTCCTGTTCGTACTGATGGGTAGCCTAACCGCGCGCGCACAGTGGGTACTTCAGCCTTTCACCTTTCAGAATACGATTGCACCTTATCCACCGAATGCGGCTACCCTTCACATCGTAGATGCGCAGACGGTCTGGGCCACTTCCATCAACCAGTACGAGGGCTATAACATAGGTAGCAATGAGGTGGCGCACACCACTAACGGCGGTGCCACGTGGACGGTGCAGACGATACCGGATATGGATTTCTACTATGAATGTGTCTTTGGCGTGGTGGGGCTAAATGCCTCGACGGCGCTCATTTCCACCGCCAACGGTGTTGGGCCGGGCCGGATCTTGCGAACGGCGGATGGAGGTGCCACCTGGACGACCCGCACCACTCCCGCGCAGTTTGGCTACCCCGATAGCTATGCCGATTTTCTACTGGCGTTCAGCCCGACCGAGATACTCTGCATAGGTGACCCTGTTGCGGCGCTGGGCAACCACTTCGAAATGTACCGCAGTCTGGATGTGGGCCTTACTTGGGTGGCAGTTAGCACGGCCAACATGCCCGTGGCCCAGGCCGAGGAGTACGCCGACATAAACTATAAGGCGCAACGACTGGGCGACCACCTTTGGTTTACGACCAACAAAGGACGGGTCTATCACTCGCCGGACCGGGGCATCAGCTGGTCGGTGGCGCAAACATCCCTCACCCAGGCGGGCAGCATCGCCTTCCGCGATGTGCGCAACGGCCTGTATTACGTGCCGGGTGAGGCTCTGCTGCAAACCACCGACGGTGGCGTCACCTGGACTCCCGTTGCGGTTAGTGGTCCTGTCCACCGCATAGTGGCCGCGGTACCGGGGACCAATAATTATCTGTCCGTCGGTCAGGGTACTGATGCGGGTACTTCCTACAGCCGCGACAATGGGGCTACCTGGACCGCACTGGAAACGACGAAGAGCCACTTCGACCTAGCGGTGCTCTCCCCCACGGTGGCGTGGTCGGCGGCCTTGAACTTTACGAGCACCACGCGAGCGGGGCTAGGCGCGTACAAGCTCACGAGTACGGTGCTGAACACGGCGTCCCTACTCAGACTGCCGGCTGAGACGCTTAGCGCTAGCCCTAACCCAAGCGCCAATGGTTACTTCGCCCTCAAGCTGGCTCCAGGTGTGCGGCCCGAAAGCTACACCGTTACCGACGCGCTAGGCCGCGTGGTACAGACGGGTCTTCTCCCGCCCAGTGACCTAGCACAATTAGACCTGAGCGCCCAGGCTCCGGGCCTCTATACGCTTCTATTGCACACAAGCCGCGGCGTAGCGCAGCAACGATTGATTCGACAATAGCCAACGACTAGCCGCCCCCGCAATGGCCCTTTGGGGCGGTCCTCTATCCTACGTCATCATTGTCAACGCCCATATATTACTAGAGGGTGCTTCCCTCAACCATCTCATCATAAGCGGTGAGCACTCCCCAATATCCTTCCCTCTTGATCTGACACGCTACGGATTGCCTGAAGGTCAGGCTAGCCCGTTCTCGCGATTACGGCTGCTTTTCTAAGTCCCGAAATAGTCTGCCACTCTATTCCTTTTTTCATTCTTAATCCCGTTCCGTTATGAAACGAATACTATTATTTTACCACAAGAATTGGCTGAATACATGGCTGCTAGGTTTATTACTTAGCCTCAGCACTCCATGGTTAGCGCATAGCCAAACGACCTCCCCCTTCAACGTACAGGTCACTCCAACGGGACCAGTAACCCTATTAGCCGGTCGCAATCAGACACTGACAGCCACAGCTACTTACCCCGCCTTTTCAGTCGGAGCCGGCTTCAATGGAACTGTCAATGCCGTGGCCTTGCAGCGCGATGGCAAGGTGGTGGTGGGCGGCGAATTTACCGCTTACAATGGCATCACCCGGAACCGGCTGGTGCGCCTCAATCCTGATGGCAGTCTTGACCCGAGTTTTAACGTGGGCACTGGACTGGATGGATCGATCAACGCGGTGCTCGTACAACCTGATGGGAACATAGTAATAGGTGGCATGTTCAACAGCTACAACGGGACAGCACGCAGCAACTTGGTGCGCCTAACCGCTACCGGCAGCATAGATGCCAGCTTTCGCCAAAATGGCAGCGGACTCAACGGGGCGGTTAATGCCCTCGCATTGCAACCTGATGGGCAGTTAGTAGTAGGCGGTGCCTTCACCAATTATAATGGTACAGCCCGCACGTTCCTGGCCCGTCTTACCACGGTCGGCAATCTCGACATTTCCCTCGTGCCCAGCCTTAACTTTGCCGTGACGCTACTGGCTCGTCAAACGGATGGCAAGCTTGTAGTGGGAAACACATCGACGCTAGTGCGCCTGATGTACAATGGCCAATTGGATCCGACCTTTACCAACTCGCTAGTATCCTCCTCGCGCTTCGAGACTATCCGCTTGACAGCCTTGATTCTACAACCAGATAATAAAGCTATCGTCGGCGGCTACATCCAGTATAGTTCGGGATCTGCCAACAGTTTGGTTGCGCGACTCAACCTAAGTGGCGGGCAGGAATTTCGCTATAACGACCCCAACCTAACCACCCTAGGCGTCACAGCGCTGGCCATACAGGCCGATGGCCGCATCCTAGTCGGGCAATCTAGTTTTGGAGCGCCTCCTGCAGGGGGGAGCGGGTACGTTAACAACTACCTGGTGCGACTGACAGCGGCCGGTAACCAAGAAGCAGTTTTGGGTAGCGCCGTCAACTTCAATGCGCTCCGCCCTGTGGCCGCCATCGTCGTGCAACCCAACGGGCAGATTATCATTGGCGGCTCGTTTGTTACTTATAACGGCACAGCTCAAAACCGTCTAGCTCGCCTCGATGCCAACGGCGCGCTTAACGCGACAGCAGTACCCGTTGCAGGAGCCAACTACATATGGAACACGGGCGCCACAGGTCCTAATTTGACGGTAACAACAAGCGGTACCTATTCAGCCACAGCCACCTTCGCTGGCCAATCCGCTACTTCCAACGCAGTAGTAGTCACAGTGATTCCAATCCCTACTGCTCCTTCATCCTTTACCGTGCGGGTGACGCCAGACGGGCCAATTGCCCTGCCAATTGGTGGCAGCCAGACGCTCACTGCTACGGCTCTCTATCCCGCTTTTGACACCGGGGTCGGCTTCACTGGGCCCGTGACGACGCTCGCCGTGCAGCCCAACGGTAAAATCTTGGTCGGAGGTAGTTTTACTGCTTACAAAGGTATGCCGGGCGCCCCGGTAGCGCGCTTGAACGCGGATGGAAGTCTGGATGCTAGCTTCCAAGTGATGCGTGCAGGATTGAGCGGTAGCGTACAAGCACTCGTGGTGCAGCGCGATGGAAAAATAGTAGTAGGCGGCAGCTTTCAACTGAATCGTGGCGCATTGCGTTATATAGCGCGCTTCAACGCCGATGGCAGCCTAGATTCCACCTTTGTGGGGGGAAGCACCGCTGCGGGCTTCAATGGTACTGTTAATGCCTTAGCCGTGCAGGCCAACGGTAAGCTGCTCGTTGGCGGGACCTTTACCCTGTATAATAACATACCTCGGAACCGGGTAGCACAGTTGAATGCTGATGGGAGCTTGGATACCGGATTCTCCTCGACGGGGTTCAATGGGAAGGTAGCAGCGCTCGCAGTACAAGCGGACGGCAAAGTGCTGGTCGGAGGTGATTTTACCAGCTACGGGACGACCCTACGAGAAGGTATTGCCCGCCTGAACCCTGATGGGAACCTAGATGAGAGTTTTGTGCCCCCTATAGCTAACTTTAACTTTACGCGGCATATCCGCGTGCTACTCGTGCAAGCGGATGGGAACGTGCTGGTAGGTGGTGACCGGACCTTCATTAACAATACCCAGTTAGTGTACCTGACGCGGCTCACAGCAAGCGGGGCTGTAGATAGGAGCTTTACCGACTGGAGTGATAATTATGGTTACGTCAATACGCTGGCTATGCAAGCGGATGGCAAACTACTCATCGGCGGCTTTCTTGTCTTTGATAATGGCACCACGCGCCTAGCTCGGCTGGGTATCAATGGCAGCCTCGAACAAGCCTTTGCCCTGTCCGGAACATGGAGTGACGCCGTAAACGCAGTGGTACCCCTATCCAACAATCAGTTTCTAGCAGGAGGAAATTTTCCCCAAGGCATTACTCGCCTCAATGCCGACGGGAGCGTCAACAATACCGCTACGCCTGTCGTGGGGGCCAATTACACCTGGAACACGGGGGCTACCGGGCCTAATCTACTAGTAACGACGAGCGGTTCTTTTTTGGTTACAGCCACCCTCAATGGCTACTCTGCTACATCCAATGCCGTAATAGTTACGACCCCTAATACAAGTACAACTCGTCGTATCAATGCGGGTGGCATGACTCTGACGACAACGCAAGGTACTTTTGCGGCCGACCAATATTTCTCGACTGCCAGCGCGACCGCCAGCGTTACGGCCCCTATTGCAGGTACAACCGATGATGCACTGTACCAAACGGAACGTTACAGCACCAACGGGCAATTGCGCTACGCCGTGCCTGTGACTAATGGCGCGTACCGGGTGGTACTACACTTTGCTGAAACGTACTGGACCCAAGCCGGCCAGCGTGTGTTCAACATCGCCTTGGAAAACACAACCGTGCGCACTAATTATGACATCGTGGCCAAAGTCGGGCCGTTGACGGCTACTACGGAAACCTTTACCGTAATGGTGCTAGATGGTGTGCTGAACCTAGATATGAGCGTACCCTATCTGAGTGGAGGGCGAGACCAAGCGAAGCTGTCGGGTCTAGAAATTTTGCCGACTACTAGCAGTCAGGGGGCACTGGCTATGGCACCAGCGGATAAGCGTTCAATTACCACCTCTACGTTACAGGTGTACCCCAACCCCACCACAGATGGCTACTGCACATTGTCTTACTCATCAGTGCAGGCCCAGAGCAGTACCCTTACCCTAGTTGATCACCTAGGCCGCCTGGTGTATGAGCAGCCGGTGACGTTGCAGGCTGGTCCTAACTACGTGACAGTGTCGCCGACTCTAGTACAGGCGGGTATTTATCAATTTGTGTTGCGCACAGCCGATGGTCAGCGCCACAGCCAAAAAATAGTGGTACAGCCCTAACCGAAGCTTGTGTTCCGTTCTTACTAGAAAAGTCACTCCTACAGCGTAAGAGTGACTTTTCTAGTAAGAACGGGTAGAAGACGCACTTTAAAAGCCTGACTATAGCCACAGTAAGCTCAGCACTTAGCATAGTATACGGTGTAGTAAGCATAACTCATAAGGACTTGATCGTAATGCCTTGCAGTATATTTCAATTATATATTGGTTGCTTGTAGCGCCTAATTAGTCAATCGTTTTTGGGCAGTTTCACGCCTGCCAAGTACCCCTCTTGTTCAGAAAAAGAGGTAAACCGTTCCGGATGGAGCAGTAGGGGGCAGCTACTTAGAGGCATTCGGTACTCACCGGCCGAACGCATCACGGCCCGGTAAACGACGCTGGGTCGCTTACCGAGACGGGTGTGAGGACGTACCGCTGTGGGTGCGCACCGTCAGTTATTGCTTGACCACGCGCACCTGCTGGGTGCCCGAATTCGTGGTCAGGCGCATTAGACACACGCCGATCGGATAGCGGCCTAGGTTCAGGGTGAGGTGCTGGCACTCGCCCACCACGACAGATTGGCCTCGTCTTAGGAGCATCAACAATCTACATTCCTGTGAAATAGGAGCAGTTTCTCGCGTAGTCTGTTCAGAAAATCTATCAATAGCAAACGATTAACCTCTTTCCAGACAAGAGACAACGTGAATGGATCGTGGGCTACCCGTTTGCACGCAAGTAGTTTCTAGGTCACTTATCGCTCCTAAAAGGGCCACCCGCGGGATGTACTGTACTCTTCATCTCTTATTTCCGGCACCTTCATGCTCCACATAATAGCGACTGATCGCACAACTCCAAAATGTATAACGTCAATGAAAAAATCAAATTTTTTTACAGATAATTTTATATAAATAGCAACGAGGGAGCTGTTTTTTACTTTTTTCGAAATAACTAAAGGCTTTATTGCTTTGCTCTCTCATGTTAATCACGGCTTTTTCCTATCCTTTCACCAAATCTCTTATCGATGAAAAGACTTTTATTGTTCACCTTTTTGCTTGTGATTAGTCTGTTGCAACAGGCTATTGCACAAGACCGATCTATTTCCGGCCGCGTGACGGACGCCGCCGGAGGTCAAGGGTTACCAGGGGTAACCGTGCTGGTGGTAGGCACCACAACCGGAACTTCAACGAATGCTGATGGGAACTTCTCCCTGAGTGTACCTAGCTCCGCTACTACCCTCTCGTTCACCTCGATTGGCTACGTAGCGGTAGAGCGCGCCATCGGCACCGCCTCCACCCTCAACGTTAGTCTGGCTTCTGACACGAAGCAGCTAAACGAGGTAGTCGTGACAGCGCTAGGGGTGGAAAGAACCCGGAACTCGCTACCGTATGCTGCCACGCAAATAGAAGGCGAAGATGTCACGAAAGCACGTAACCCAAACTTTGTCAGCGGCTTATCTGGCAAAGTAGCGGGTGTAAACATCCGGCAGAATAACTCCCTTGGGGGCTCTACCAACGTAGTGATTCGGGGCACCAAGTCGTTGTACGGAAACAACCAAGCCCTCTTCGTAGTGGATGGCGTGCCGATCAGCAATGCCAACACGAACACCACCGACCAAGCCACCGGCCGCGGCGGTTATGACTACGGCAACGTAGCCGGCGACGTCAACCCCGATGATATTGCTTCCGTCACGGTGCTGAAGGGTGCGGCCGCTACGGCCCTGTACGGCTCCCGCGCTTCAAACGGGGTAGTACTCATCACGACCAAAAAAGGCAAGAAAGGCTTAGGCGTTACGGTGAACCTAGGGGCGCAGATGGGCTTCGTTGATAGAAGCACCTTTGTTAAATACCAAAAGGAGTATGGCGCTGGCTACGGCCCTTTCTACGGTCCTGATGAGAAGAGCTACTTCAACCAACGGGATATCAATGGTGATGGCGTGATTGATTTAGTAGTTCCGTTCACCGAAGATGCTTCTTACGGAGCCCCTTTCAACCCTAATCAGCTGGTGTATCAATGGAATTCGCTAGATCCTAGCTCTCCTACTTATCATCAGGCTACCCCGTGGGTGGGTGCCAAGAATGATCCTAACTACTTCCTACAAGACGCGGTATCGCTGAACAACAACTTTACCATCGACGGCGGTAACGATGTGGCGACCTTCAAGCTAGGCTACACGAACACCTACAACAAAGGCATTCTGCCCAACAGCAAGGTAGAGAAGAACATGGTCAACCTGGCGGCGTCGTTCAAGCCCACGGCAAAGCTAATGACTAGCGCCACGATCAACTTCACCAAGAACAATGGCCTAGGCCGTTACGGTACCGGCTACAGCGGCTTCAATGTGATGGAGCAGTTCCGGGAATGGTGGCAGACCAACGTGGATGTTAAGGAGCAAAAAGAAGCTTACTTCCGCAACCGGCAGAACATCACCTGGAACTGGCGGAGCCCTACTGACCTGCGGCCCATCTACTCCAACAACCCGTACTGGGTGCGTTATGAGAACTACGAAAACGATGAGCGCTACCACTATTTCGGAAATGCAATAGCTAGCTATAAAGTCAACGACTGGTTTGATATTATGGGTCGCGTGACCTTGGATTCGTACGACGAATTGCAGGAAGAAAGAAACGCGGTTGGTAGCACCGGAACACCTTTTTACTCCCGCTACAACAGAACGTCGCGGGAATACAACTACGACCTGATTGCCAACTTCAACAAGAACATCACCGACAAGTTCAACATCAGAGGTTTGATTGGCACCAACTTTAGGAGAAACCAGATCAACTCTATATTCGCCCAAACCAGTGGCGGTCTGGTGGTACCTAGGTTGTATTCGCTCTCTAACTCTATTAACCCGCTCAACCCACCTACGGAAGTTGATCAACGCTGGGGCGTAAATGGGTATTTCGCCAGCGCTACGCTGGGCTTCAAAGACCTAGCTTTCTTGGATTTGACGGCCCGCCGCGACGAGTCTTCCACCTTGCCCAAGGGGAATAACGTCTACTACTACCCTTCCGTAGCAGGCAGCTTTGTTTTCTCAGAGCTCCTGAAAGAACAAGCTCCTTGGATGTCTTATGGCAAAGCACGCGTCAACTATGCTGAAGTAGGCGCAGATGCTCCTGTTTACTCTATCTATAACTCGTACGGAAAACAGGATCAGGAAATCAACAGCTCCACTAGACCTTCTGTTGGTGGCTACGGCTCTGTTCCGCTGTTCTCACTGCCGAACACGCGGAACAACCCTAACCTGAAGCCCGAAAGAACTAAGAGCGTTGAGGCTGGCGTTGAAGCCGCCTTCTTAAACAGCCGCATCGGGTTTGAAGCAACAGTTTACAAATCGAACACGGTCGATCAAATCATTCCTATTCAGGTATCTACCACCACCGGTTACGGTTTCAAATACGTGAACTCCGGTGAGGTAGAAAATAAAGGGGTAGAGCTTTCCGGCTTTGTGACACCTATCAAAACCAGCAATTTCACCTGGACAGTGAATGCCAACTGGACGCGCAACCGCAACAAAGTACTCAGCTTGGCTGAAGGCACTTCCAACTTGGTTCTGGCTAGCTACCAAGGCGGTGTATCGTCCAACGCGACCATCGGCCAGCCATTCGGTCTGATCCGCGGATCTGGTTTCACTTACGTGAACGGCGAAAAAGTAGTGGGCACCAACGGCCTGTATGCTAAATCGCCCGCTACGACGGTAATCGCTAACCCTAACCCAGCTTGGCTAGGCGGTATCTCCAACACAGTTTCGTACAAAGGCATCTCCCTGTATTTCCTGGTAGACATGCGCCACGGTGGCCAGCTGTTTAACCTTGACACGTACTATGGCTACGGCAGCGGTCTGTATAAGGAAACTACCGGCTTGAACGACCTAGGCAATCCATCCAGAAGCCCAATTGCTCAAGGTGGCGGCGTGATTCTGCCCGGTGTTAAAGCCGACGGCACGCCAAATGACAAGCGTATCGAGAACTTGTCTGCCATCTATGGTAACGACGAGCCCGCTCAGATGCACATCTATGACGCGGGTTTTGCGAAGCTGCGCGAAGCTTCGCTGACGTATTCCTTGCCTAAGCCGTTGGTTTCCAGAATTGGATTGGTAAAAAGCATCGACCTTTCGATCACTGGCCGCAACCTTTGGATTATCAGCAAGCACGTTCCCTATGCTGACCCAGAGGATAACTTGGGCGCGGGCGCGGGTGGCAACTTTGGTCTAGGCTATATGTCAGGCAGCATCCCAGCCACGAGAAATATTGGCTTCAACTTAAGATTCCAATTTTAATTGAAACTAAACCAAGATTTAATTGGAACATAGATGAAAAAGACACTTTTGTTTTGCATTCCGGCGCTGCTGCTCGCAACTTCTTGCAGTAAGCTAGATGAGCTGGATAATATTAACCCGAAAGCGGCTTCGACTATACCAAGTACAAGTTTGGTTAGCAATGCACAGCGCATGTTAGCTAACACCGTTGCGACGCCGGATTATAACCTTAACCCTTTCCGACTGTACGTACAGTACTGGGCGGAAACCACTTACCCCGACGAGAGCCAATACAACATCGAAATCAGGACGATCAACCGATTCTTCTGGGACCCGTTGTATAGAGACGTGCTGAGTGACCTGAACGAAGCCAAAAGGTTGATTGCGGCAGACCCGCTGTTGAGCGTTACGGATCCGGTAGCCCGGGAAAAGGTCAGGGCCAATCAACTAGCATCCGTTGAGGTACTGCAAGTGTATGCTTGGATGGTCTTGGTAGATACCTTTGGTGATATCCCCTACTCAGAGGCCCTGGATATCGATAAGTTGAATGCCAAGTTTGATGATGATGCTGCGATTTACAACGACTTAAGTACTCGTTTGAATACCGCAATCGGACAATTTGATGCAGCCAACAATGGGTTGGGCAATGCCGATTTATACTATAAAGGCTCTACGGCAAACTGGATTAAGTTTGCGAACTCACTCAAACTACGCTTGGGCATGACCCTAGCCGACGTTGATGCGGCCAAAGCAAAGACGCTAGTTGAGGCGGCAGCTCCTAACGTATTTACTGCCAGTACGGATGATACCAAGCTGACGTACTTATCAAGTATTCCGAATGCTAGTCAGCTGTGGGTATCCTTGGTAAACAGCGGCAGAGCAGACTTCGTGGGGGCCAATACCTTTGTTGACAAGCTGAATGCGCTGAAAGATCCTAGGATAAGCACGTACTTCAAACCGGTTGGGGGAGTCACGCCCACTACTTACAAAGGCGGTACGTACGGAGCGCCCAACTCGTACGAAGCCAACTCTGCTCCGGGCACAGTGCTGGAAGATCCTACCTTCCCCGCAACCCTACTATCTTACACAGAAGTACAGTTTCTGCTAGCCGAGGCAGTGGAAAGAGGCTTTGCGGTAGGTGGCACGGCAGAAAGCCACTACAATGCAGCCATTACGAACTCTATTGTGGCGGACTGGAAAGGAACTGCTGCCAGCGCAGCTACCTACCTAGCTCAGCCTAGTGTTGCCTACGCTACGGCAGGCACCTCCTACAAGCAAAAGATTGGTGTTCAAAAATGGATTGCGCTATATAACGAGCCAGTAGAATCGTGGAAGGAGTGGAGAAGGTTGGACTCCCCTGCTTTAGTAAAACCTGCGGCTGCCATATCGGATATTCCGCTTCGGTTAACTTACCCCACTACCGAAGCTAATTTGAATGGTGCTAACTACAATGCGGCAGCAACTGCAATAGGGGGAGATGTAGTTACTTCCAAAATATTCTGGGACAAGTTTTAAAATCATACAACTTAGATGAATCAGGGCTGCCAAAATGGTAGCCCTGATTTTTGTGGCTAGCAGGGCAGCGAGGGAGAGAGCGGCAGCATGATTGCATACAGAAGCAGTAGACTTGACTTGGAAGAAACGCTGACAAAGCAGATGACCTAGCCTCCGCAGGGGCGAGGTCATCTGCTTTGTCAAGTAAAACAGGGGTACCAGCTCCGCCGCTTGAAGCGTTAACTCGCTGTTACGGCCGTACTGCCAGGCTATGATGGTCAGCTTCATCGTCAACTTGGCGCGGAGTGGCACTTCAGTAAGGGTGAGCGTATTGCCCTTGATCTCGGCTCTTGCTACCTCTCAGCTGGTGAACTCACGCTGCGCTTGGTGCTCATCAAGTAAGCGAAACGAGAAGCTCTAAAGCAACAATCTTAACCTCGTTTAACTGAACAACTGTCCGCCTAAGAAGAGGGGCAGTTGGGAGTGGTACAAGGGCGAGAAAATGGTTCAATCAAGTTGTTCACTAATCAAAGTACAACTTGCTTCTTGGATTCATGAGAAAGGTGTACTGTGAAGGAAATACTCCTGCTGGTTGGCTAACTATTTAGTGGTTTGAATGCGTAGGTGGCCCTGGATCTTGCATCCCGGCACGCAATGCCGTGAGCGCCGCCAGAACAGTGGCAAGGGTTGGTCCCTGCTGACTCATGGTTCTAGCTAGCGGACTACGGTCCTGTAAAGCGAGCTCGGCATCCAATAACGCCAGTAGGCGCGCACGAATAGGCTGTGCTGCTACGAGTTGCTGAAGATGACGGCCCAGTACGCGGGCTCCAACCAGCAACGTCAGCTTGGTCGTATCTGGGGTTTCCTCTTCCGAGAGCAAGTCGAGATGGTGGGTATAGATCTCCTCGGTCACTAAGTCGAAATAGAGGGCCAGCAAGCCCCAGATATCGGTGGCATCTTTGCCCCGCTCGGGCCGATCCTGCCACGCTAGCAGCTTCAAGATGACGATACCCGGCAAAGTCACGACTCGCCAAGGCTGCCCCGCAGGGGTGATCATGGTTGCCGCGCCCGCTAGCACTTCGGTAAAACCCACCGTAGAGATACGCTCCACCCCTCGAGTCGTGAAGTGCACCGTTCCCGCTTCATCGGCGATGGCCCCGAAAGGCATCAGGTCGATCGTGACCCGGCTTGCGTTGGGGGCCGGCTCGTATAGTAAGCAGAACGCGCTATGCGCTGTCAAGCGAAAGCCCTCGCGTTCCTGCAGCCAGCTCAGCAGGGCCTCGTATTCGGCTGTGTCGTGAATGAACACCGCCAGGTCCAGATCTTTGGTCATACGCCGCGCTGGCTCGTCATAGACCTGGGTTAACCAGATATCGCGGGCCACTGCGCCGATCAGGTAGAAGTCAATGCCGAACTGCGCAAAGCCGCGCTCCAAGGCTTCCATCGCTTGGCTCATACCCGCTGGTTGTAGGTGCTCAGGCCAGATCGGATAAGTAGCGTTCATGCAGCAAGTGGGCCACTTCCCGGTTGCGGGGATCGGCTGTTAGGAGTAAGTCGGCATAGACCAGTAACGGGGGTACGGCTTGTGGGTAGACTCTCTCTACGTTTAAGGATGTTGGCATCGGAGAAAGCACTTCTACGTTGCCAGCAGGATCCGGTACCAGCCGCAACTGGCCCATGACCGCACTGCGCGGTAAAGTTGAATAGATAGTAAAGAACTCCGGCAGTAAGTAGCCGTCGAGCAGTAGATGCGCCGCGGGTTCGCTGCCCCACGCCGCCTGAGAGCCAAGCTCTATGACTTGCCAGCCTTGCCGAGCCACGTTCGAATCAAGCCAGCGGTAGCGCTGGGCGGCGAGCTTAGGGCGGACTACCTCCCCGTAGGCTTCCACCCAGCGGCGTAGCACTTGCGTTGGTTCTGTCCAGCGGCGGATGCCCTCTTCCTCGCGCAGGAGACCCAGTTGTTGTAAGCTACGCAGCAGGATACTTACGGAGCCTAGGGCTACCTGGGCCTGCTCGGCCAGACGGCGGTAACTGGCTTGTAAGAGTGCAGGCGTACTCAGTAAATGGTAGAGCAGCTGCACGCCCGCCGGTTGAAAAGCCCGCTGCGGCCCATGCGCTGCCACTTGTGATTGCCGTTGCCCACGGATCAGCACCAAGAAGGGCGGGTCGGTCGAACGGAGGTAGGCATTCCCCGCCGTATCGAGATAACATACCCCCTGGCGCTGCAGCGCTTGTCCCAGTGCATCGGATACATACGGAATAACCAAGACAGGTGGCTCAGTGCTTTGCTGGTTTCGGGTGCGTAATTGCGCCAGCATCGCGGGAGTAAACTTTCGCTTAGCTTCTACTCGAAAACCGCAGGCTGGTTCCCCGATCAATAGTCGACCGTCCAAATGGAGGTGAGGATCACTTGTGGCTGCCACCTGTGGCTCCTGTACCTGAACTGGCTGTTGCAACTGCTCCTGCAGGGCCGCCGCTGCCAGATCCAAGAGGTTTTGCTCCGTCCAAGTGTTCATTATTATCGTATGTTCATGTGTAATGAACACGTAATAATAATGAACAGCCAGCATTTAAGCAAACAGTAGAGGGGCTGTTTACGGCGCTTTGAACCTAGAAAAAAACGCCTGCCGCTCTTGCCTTAGCGGCATTGCTGCATACTACTTATGCAGGTTTCTTGCTTATCTACAAGCATCGACGGCCGCAATGAGCAGTATATATTAATATATTTTAATATTATTGCAGCAGCTATCTTATTCTATTCTCTGCTACACTTATTCCAGTCTGAAACCACGGCGGCCTAGTGTCGGATGAGATCTGGAGAAGCAAAGCGCCCCTTTACCGTTTAAAGCGAATCAGGCTCTCGTGTTATCGCCATTCTATCGCCTCTTGCGCGGCGTGTTCCCCCTGCCTGCGCTTACAAAGTTGCCTATGCACGTCGTGTTGCTGGGTATTTTCCTGCCGCTCCCTTTATGGGCGCAGCGCGCCAAGCCCATCACCGCGCCCCTGGCACCACCCGACACGCTCTACTTCGATCAGGATTGGGAACGAACGCAGGTGCCGGAGGACCGCCAGTACGCACGCATTGTGCGCCATACGGCGGACGGGAAGCCCACGGGGACGGTACGCGACTATTTTTATCCTTCCTGGAAAAAGCAGTGGCAAGGGAAATTGGTGCAGGAAGCGCCGGATGTCCCTAGTGGGCTGTGTACGGCCTGGTACGAAACGGGGCAGCTACACTTTCGCGGCACGTTCGTACAAGGCGAGCGGCAACGCGATTACCAGCAATGGCACGAGGACGGGCGCCTCGTACAATGCCGCTATACCTATCAGGACGCCTTGCCCGTGAGCACGGCCAAGCTGCATTCGTACTATAACTCCGGCAGTAGTCGCACGGTCTTCGTCGTCAATCTACCGGAAGGCACCGTCGGGGCCATCTACAAGCTAGATGTGCGCGACGAGGGACAACCGCCCATTAGCTGGAGTACGGCGCTAGTATTAGGGGCGGTGGCTTTCGATCCAACTATGACGACCACCGCTACCTTGCTGACCGGGGCGAAAGCATTGGCAAGCCAGAACCGCGCGGATGCCGCTCCCGCCGTGAGCACCCAATGCCACTGGTACATCACCGATCAGCCAGAGGCCGCCAAAGAGTTCATGGCTACCAAGGGGCGCATCACCAACACGGCGGATTGTTACCGCGTAGCACGCAACATCACGCAGGAAACGCGCGAGTTATCCGTGCGTGCGGGAACGCAGCGACTCTACGTTTGCGTCGACAACAATAACGAGATTACCTCCGCTACCGCCACGCTCAGCGTGTCGGCTTTGGTTCAAGCGTGCAAGTAGCCTACAGGTGAGCAAGCTCAAACCTGTTAAGACTTATTAAGGCGTTGATCCAAGTAAAAGCAACAAGCAGATAGTATGGCTAGATAGGGCTCCGTAATAGTTACTACTTCAGCGACTATTACTATTTATTCTAAAATTTTCTATATTGGTATGCTGACTACCATCATGTAAATCTATTCATTGGGGTGCAGGATGCTATCAATCGCTATTCTTATACAGTCCTTCTTATGCTTTCCACCCGATTCCTCTCGAGCTATTGGCTAACGACGTATCCTACCTTGCACAACGGCAAGAGGAGCGTATCTATTGGCGCTATGATGCGCATGCACACTTAGCTTATCAGCGGCTGCCTGTTTAGTAGGTAGTTCAGTACTCTGATAAAGCACCAACAAGGACCGCTGCGGGATGCAGCGACTACTGCTCCTGCCTGGTGGCCAAACATTGGCTCCTTTCCTAGACACTAGCTACACCGAGGTACAAGGCGCATTTCACCAGTACTGGTATGCTGTGAAGGAAGTCACTATCCGTTTCCTGCATTGCTTCTGCGTCTTTATTGTAATCTACTGATGTGATTTTCGTTTTTCTCCACTTCTTACTATTTACTTTTCTATAGCTGTATGTCAGACGACCTTGATGCCCCCGAATTAGGCATGCAGGCGCTCTTTACCAAAGCCCTGTTATTATTCTACACTAGTTTGTTCGCCTTTACTGGTAAGGCGGAAGCAAGTCCTTTTGAAAGCGGGGCCTCGCTCAAACTTGATGAAGACTTTGTGGCCCGGTTGCGCACGCTCAAGCGTAAGCCGCAACTCGTGCTTAAGCTAAATGCTGCCAATCCGCTGGCTAGCAAAGCTATGATGCATACCTCCCATAGTTCGCACCGGTCTCACAGTTCCCATAGCTCGCATTACTCTTCTTCTAGCAGTGGGCACAGCTCGCATAGCTCGCACAGTTCCCACTATTCCTCGGCTAGCTATACGACACCTTCCAGTAGCTCTAGTTCCTATTCCACCCCTTCTGTCCGATCCTATACACCTGCTACTTCTTCCTTTAAGATTAAGATGAAGACGAAGAAAGCGAGTGGTTCTCGGGCGAGGTCTACTAGAGTCCCCTCGTATACTACTCCAACTTATTACTCCGAAAATGGGGAAGTATTGCTGCCCGTTTACGATCTAGGCGCCCGCGTACTGAAACTTGGCGATCGCGGTACGGATGTGCAAGCGATGCAGAAGCTTCTAATGGCGCTTGGTTATCAGCTTACAGCCGATGGCAACTTTGGTTTGACGACGAATGCAGCAGTGAAGGCCTTTCAAAAGGAACAAGGTTTGACTGCTGATGGCGTGGCAGGCCCACAAACCCTTACTCTGCTTCAACTCCCCTAAGTATGCAGGTAATACTTACCGAACAAACCCTAGCGTTTGTACTGGATGCGGCTCAGTATAGCCAAGCCACTCTGCACAAATGCTTTTACTGGTACACGCGCGACTACCAAGTCCTGCTGGAACCTATATCGACTACGCAGACACGCGTGCAATTGCGGCCCAAAGAAGGTACTTCCTTTCCCGTTTCCCCTACTACCCTCGTGGACCAAGTGCACAATGATTTAATTGACTTCAAACTGCGTGAATTTATTGCGGAGGAAACCCGTCCGGTGCGGGAGCTACTCATTGCAAAGGCATTCGCTCACTTCGACACTGAGCAGCCCCTACTCACCGACATTTCCGACCCAGTCGGCTTTCTGCTGACGTCTGAAGCACCGCAGGGCGAAGCCATATGATAACAACCGTTACCCGTAAAACCCGCAAGTTCCAGACGGCAGACACATATACTCAAGGAGAGGAGTACCACCTACTGCCCTTCCGCTTTCACGTGCTCAGCCCCCAGCGGGAAGTACTCGTCAGCGAAGTAGGAGATTACCTGATCGTGCCACGGGGTACGGTAGCCCGTTTAGTCACCCGGCAATTGGACCGCGAGCAAGAGGAAGAATTGTACGCGGACCTGCTGGCGGGCTTCTTCATCGCCGATGCCCCCGAACTGCCGCTGCTGGATGTGCTAGCCACCCGTTATCGCACCAAGAAGGCTTTTCTGGATCACTTCACCGCGCTGCACATCTTCGTGGTGACCTTGCGCTGCGAGCACACCTGCCACTACTGCCAGGTCTCGCGCGTGACGGCGAATCAAGACGCGTTCAACATGGCCCGGCACCACTTGGAGCAGGGGATTGACTTGATGTTGCAGTCGCCGAACCCATACGTCACCATGGAGTTCCAAGGGGGAGAGGCGCTACTCGCCTTCGAGTTGATCCAGTACGGCGTGGAGCGCGCTGAACGGCTAGCCCAGCAAGCGGGCAAGTACATCACCTTTGTGATCTGCACGAACCTGGCGGTAGTCACGGACGAGATCCTACAGTACTGCCAGCAGCACCAGATCCTGATCTCCACTTCGCTGGATGGTCCCGAGTTCCTGCACAACGCCAACCGGCACCGGCCTAAGCGCAACAGCTACGAGCTGACGGTGCAAGGCATCGAGCGGGCTCGCCAGTGGGTGGGCGAGGATCGCGTCTCGGCGCTGATGACCACTTCCACCCTCTCACTGCAGCACCCGCTGGCCATTGTCGACGAGTACTACGCCCGCGGCTTCAAAAGCATTTTTCTGCGGCCCATCTCGCCCTACGGCTTTGCCTTACGCAGCGACAAGAAGAATAAGTACGCCACCGACACCTTTTTAACCTTCTACAAAACGGCCCTGGCGCACATTCTGGATTATAACTTCCGGGGCCACTACTTCCGCGAGGACTACGCCACTATCATCCTGCGCAAGATTCTGACGCCCTTCTCAGTAGGATACGTGGACTTGCAATCCCCGGCGGGTCTGGTGAACAGCGTGGTCGTGTTCAACTACGATGGGGCCGTGTATGCCTCCGATGAGGCGCGCATGTTGGCCGAAATGCAGGACGACACATTCCGCCTCGGCCACCTGGATACGCACACCTACCAGGAACTCTTCTACGGCGCCAAAGCCCAGGAGATTGCTGGCGTGTGGTCCAACGAAGGATTGGCGGGCTGCTCCGAATGCGCCTTTCAGCCTTACTGTGGCGCCGATCCGGTGCTACACCATGCCACGCAAGGCGATATGTACGGGCACCGGCCTACGAGTGTGTTCTGCCAGAAGAACATGGAAATTATCCGCTACCTCTTTGAACTGATGGATACGGATCCGCGCATTGAGGACATTTTCCGCCGCTGGGTAGCGGATTTTAGCTAAGCTAGGCATGTTACGTATTCGAGGAAACGCACACCAGATTACAATCTCTTTGGTGGGCACTATTACCTATGATCCGGCGCAAGGTGGTCATAACCGTTTTCTGGTGGTCGATGCCGCGCGCGTTGATCCTGCACATGCCGCAGGCTTTGGGGCGGTGCTCACCTCAGCTCTGCAGGTGCCGGCGGAACTACAGACCCCCTGTGTGTACAACCTGCTAGCGCTCGCCGATCTCGATGAAGGCGATGTGGTCTCCTTGGATCCGAATGGGCAGATCGTACGCCAGTACCGGGTACAGTCCCGGCAGAACTTTCTGCTGGCCACGGAGCGCTGTAATAGTAACTGCCTGATGTGCTCACAGCCGCCGAAAGACCGGGATGACACGGGCTATCTGATGCAGCTGTACCGGCAAGTGATTCCGCTGATTCCCGCGGATTGCGCGGAGCTAGGCATCACGGGCGGGGAGCCTACTTTGCTGGGAGACGCCTTCTTTGAGCTGCTCGGCCTGTGCAAGCAGCACTTGCCTACCACGGAGTTGCATTGCCTGACCAATGGACGCACGTTTGCCTGGAAGGGTTTCGCCGAGCGCTTAGGCGCCTTGGAGTTGCCGCAGCTTATGCTGGGTATTCCGCTCTACGCGGATCATTACCACTTGCACGACTACATCGTGCAAGCGCCGGGGGCATTTGACCAAACCGTGCGGGGCTTGCATCACTTGGCAGCCGTCGGGCAACGGGTAGAAATTCGCGTGGTGGTACACCGCTTGACCGTGCCTCGGTTGGTCAAGCTAGCCAAGTTCATCTACCGCAACTTGCCCTTTGTCGAGCACGTCACCTTCATGGGCCTGGAGAACACAGGCTACACGCCCCACAACAGGGATAAGCTGTGGATGGATCCGGTGGAATACATGACCCAACTGCAGGAAGCGGTAGAGTTCTTAGCCTTGCATCGCCTGCACGTCTCCATCTACAACCACCAGCTCTGCTTGCTACCCGAGTCGCTGTGGGGCTTTGCTCGCCGCTCGATCTCGGACTGGAAGAATATCTATCTGCCCGCGTGTGATGGTTGCGGGGTGCAGGAGCAGTGCGGGGGCTTTTTTGCTTCGTGTGCCAGCCTGCATAGCGCGCACATTCGTGCTATTTCGCCAGAGCAGCTCTTCGTTATGACAAACGAATAACCATATGCGAAAACTTCTACTAATTCTCTCTTTGGCTGCCGTGGCAGGATGTAGCGGCGATTCCCCTAGCCCTTCTACCTCAAAAGGAAGTAAATGCGGTTGTAGTAAGTATAATAAATCCGATTGTTCTACTCACGGCTGCACTTGGACTACAGGCAAAGGCTGTGGATGTTGAGTAAAGAAATTCCTCAACAGGAGGCTATCTTTATTTAGAATACATCGAGATCGACGCTGCTCCTATTCTATAAAGGGTTCTTTTCTGAACACATTTAGTACCCGACTTAACGGCCCCGAAAACGCGGTTTTTCGGGGCCGTTTTTGCCCAAGTAATGTGAACGTAGTAGGATTACGCCTTACTGAAAGCTTCTAGCAGGGTGCGCAAATGTGGATCCCGCACGTACTGCTCGATGAGAGAGGCATTATAGCTCGGGTGATCCAAACTGGTTAGTACCCAGTGAAACTCCCCTTCGTCCACGGTCACGAAGCCCATTTGCCAATCGGCAAAAAAGCGCTGTGCCCCGTGCGCGGTACTTAGGGTCGTTACTTGTCGGTGGCGGGTGTCGCGCTGAATGCGGCTATAGAGCAAGTCCACGGGGTCAGAATTGCCTTCTAGCAACTGCACAAACTGGCGATCACTGTAGCACAGCAGCCCCGTGATGCCGTGCCTTTCATTCCAGGCACGTGATTCCTCGAGCAGTTCGCTAATCTGCTCTTCCTCGAAGGCCTGTGTTGCACGGCTGCGATAGAGCACGTGCTTGATTCGTCCATCAAGTAGGCGCAGCACCTGTTCCAGGGAAAGGGTCCCCACGGCATACTCATCTAGTAGCGCTCGTTCGTAGGCTTGTGGTTCCAGGGGAGTATTAGCTGCCAAGGCCGTGGCCCAGGCAATGGCCCGGCGTCGCGCCGCTTCTGTCGAGAGATCTTCCATCCCTGGTTGTACGGCCGGAAAAAAGCGGCTACTACGGACTCCAGAAGTATAACTACGGATTTGCCACCAGATAACTACGTAAAGTAGTCGCAGGGTACCACACTTTTCTATGGCGTGCACAACCTATACAACAAGATCTTCTGATGGTGCGCAAAAAAGGGTACCAAAATCAGTCCTGAAAAACGGCGTTTCTAGCGTGTATTCGCAGCCTTAGAAACTGCCCAAAAACCGTTGGTTTAGGGCCAAGCAGCAGAACTTACTTTGAGTAGATTCAATAGCACAACTACAGCACCCCAAAGGTGCCTATGAAAAGTGCGCCTTGCTTAGCTACGGCAGGATAAAAATTGTATATTTTTACGTCAAATCAGGATTAAAATATAATACGTTTGAACCTCACAGTAGTCATTCTTCACCAATTATGACTTTTTTTATTAATTCTCGATGGGTACCAATGCTGCTCTTCGGTGCCCTTCTAGTGCTACAAGCTTGTGCCAGCAAAGATCCTAACCCGTCTACGCCGGATGACCCAGAGCGACCCAGCGAGAAGCTGGTGGAACTCTTGGATGCTCAGGCGGAGAAAACCTATAAATTATCCGAATTAGAATTGCCTGATGGGAGCAAGTTGTTAGACACGCTACGTGCCTACGACCCGAACTTCTTGAACGATTATCCCTCTTTGCAGCGGGGAGGAGTTGCTACCGCTAGCGAGCCGACGAATTATGAATCGCAAAAACGCCTGTTGCTTGCCCGCATGCAGGTGGTGGCTAACAACATCACCACACGAAAGCTGCATCAGCAAGCGCAAGGCGTACAAAGTAACGAACCTGCTCAGCCCAATGGGTTAGCGTACGTATATGGCGCCAAGTCCTACGCGTCGCGTACACCAGGACGCCCCACAACTATTCAGACTCAAGCAGATGTTACGAAAAGGGGGTATAAAGGCACCTGGGGAACAGAGGCGTTGTACGGCTTGGACTGCAGTGGCTTTATCCTCCGAGTTGCTGCCGGAGCAAATTTAAAACTAGACGCGGAGGGCGCTAGTGGACAATCTGATCCCGCTGTATGGAACAAAGCGTTACAAAGCAGCTCCTATCATGTAGAAGCACGGAAAGTAGACGTGTCTATCAGCGACTTGGAATCTGGAGACATCATATTTTGGCCGGACCAAGCACCTCACCACATTGGCATTGTGCTGAGAGATGCCAAGGGATTAGGTATCTTTCAATCGAATGGCTCAGACTGTTCCTACAGACTACATTCTGACCCTGAAGAGCCCTGTTTAAAAAATGGCGTCATCGATGAGGCTTGCGTCCTCGAACAGATGAAAGCTAACCGAGGCCCTGGCAGGGGCCCCCGTCCCCTAACACTAACTACTACATGGTTCGGGTCAAGCTATGGAGTCATACGCTTCTTCCCAGAATATAAGTTAACGAAACTCTCGGGGGATGGGCAAACAGGCCAACTCTACGCGCAGCTACCGCAACCGGTCCAACTAAAGGTTGTCGATGAAGACGGGGTCGCCCAGAAAGGCGTCACCGTAACGTTTGTGCCCAAAGATGCAACCAGTGGAAGCGCCACGCCGAGTAGCGCAGTGAGTGATGCCAACGGCTTAGTAAAGACTACTTGGACGTTAGGCAGTACACTTGGCACGCAGCAACTAAACGCTGCAGTGAAATCTTCGGCTTCAGCAACCGCCGCATTCACCGCCACAGCCAACAACAACTGTATTGACGTAGCCAATCCAATTTTGCAGTTGTTAACCGGTGGTAGTTCTAGGACCTGGGTGGCGGAAGGCTTCGACGATCTGTCATCCAATAATCTCCACTGCCCTAAAGCCACCTTTAATGGAGCAGGTACTCCAAAGCTGGTATTTTCTTCCACCGGTACGTGTGCCAACACGGATGCGTCCGGAAGCTACCCAATCTCTGTCTCCTCCACTTGCACATACTACATTGCACAAATAGGTACTACAACTGGGCCATTTTGTGTCACAAAAACATCACCTACAACGACATTGATTTCCATACCTCTTGCTTCAGGTTCCGGAAGCGTCAGCTACACCCTTGAAGCTATTACTGCAACACAGTTGCGGATAAGAGGGAATAGCATGGTTATGTACTACAAGGCGCAGTAAACTTATTTCTGGTGCCTTGATCCTTCTGCGTATTAGCAAGAACACTTGTGTAGGTGGCCTGTGACATGATCGTAGCACTTCCAAAGGCATGAGAGTGGCTATCTACGACAAAGAGGAAGGCTCATTAGCCCTCCAAAAAACGGTAATAAAAAACGGCCTGGAAAACCTGCATTTCCAGGCCGTTTTGGCGATGTGTCATGCCCTCCAATAAACGACCGTTAGCTAATAGTACTGGATACTTTTTCAGTACCTTGTTTGCAGACTTAATCTCTTAAACATGGCTATTACTGTTTACCCCAAAGCAGGGGTTTCAAACTCAGAACTACTTGATACAATTTATTCTAGAGTAGAAGCAGGAGGAATACCGGAGTGGAGTTTCGATGATTCCGAAGTACCTGTTCTTATTGTAGCTGACAAAGAAGAGTTGGCTGGTGGAGCAGTTCAGTGTGTCGAAGAAAAGTTAGAAAATGAAGATGCACTTACCTTTCTCTGTACACCTAAACCAGATAGTCCGAATGGATCATACAGCAAGTTGAATGGGCTTTTCGTTACAACTCTGTTATTGTACTTCCGTGACAAGGTTGATTACACTGTTGTCAAGCACTGGCTAGACTATTCTGTGGTTGCTTCACCAGATTTCAAAATATATAGACATAAATAACATTGAATCGAGGTCAAAAAGGTACACCTTTCTGAACCCACCTGACGATTAGGAAGTACTCGAATTAGAATGCTCTTTTGAACACTTTTAATCTTCACCTCAACGGCCCCGGAAAACTGTATGTTCGAGGTCGTTTTGTTATAATTTGTGCGGCATGCACGTGCTCTAGGCGATTGCTTTTGCAATTGAATAGGCTGTAGTCACTGCGCTTAGTATCATCACATGACGTGCTCAGTAATTAGATGCTACTAAGTTGAAAAACTCGGAATTACATTCTCAATTATCATGAAATAAAGAATACTCTAGGAGATTGTGTTCTCATACTAATATTAGCTCTGTAGTTGATTGAAAATGTAAATTTGTTTGGACAATTAATTGTATTTTTTAACGGAAAGTATACACTAGCCCAATAATTATGCTGTTTATGAATAGTAAAAAATGGGAACGAGCTGTCGTACACCTAGAATGCATAGTTGATAGTGAAGATAGTATCGCACAACATGAAATATTACACCGGCTTCAACTGAACTTAAATCAGGAAAGAATCACCGAATCTGAGTTTCACTCTGCATTAGCAGCTATAGAAGATCGCAGGACTCCTATACGTGATTTTGGTACAGCCATATTTCTTTTACACGAGAATAGAAGATACTTACTTACTGCTAAACACGTCGTGTGGGATGAGCTATCTGCTACGCGAGTAATGGAAAGGGATGCAGAGTGGCATAAATCGCATCCCCCCGATATGCAAGAAGATGCAGCAGCTTATGCTAAGAAACGAGCCCAAGACACCATTTTTCAGAAGATCTATCGTGGGTTGTCTATTGACGAAATCAAAGGTGAAAGTAAACTAGCGTTTCCTTTAATGCCCTACTTGTCGCACCTGCAAATTGGGCCTACCGATTCTTTTGCTTGGTCTACCCCTGCTTCCCATCTAGATCTTGCTGTGATATCGTTAGATCGTATTAACACCGGGTTTGCGGAAGATCTACTCAAAAGCGGCTACACTCCTATAACTGTTGCTGATCTGGCATCTGAACCTGTATCGGAAGGAGAAGATGTATACGCAATAGGTTTTCCCATTAACTCGCATCAAAGCCCTATACCAGTAGAACCATCGTTTCAGAATTTGGTAGCCTCAACGTTTGCTCTGCCTAATTCAGTTACTGGTAAAGTTGTGATGAGCAAGCAAGAACTGACCTATTTCTGGGCTGTTATGCCAATTAATTATGGAAATAGTGGGGGTCCAGTGATTGCCAGAGATAAATTAGTCGGAATAGTAAGCAGACGGCGTAGCTTAACACCAGAAATACTTGCTAGCAATTCTAATTTCAATGAAAGCGATACCGTGGGAAGAGTCACACATATCAGACACATACTTCCACTATTGAGATTACAACAACTCAAAGATAAATTCGAAATAGCAAAAGCATGGAGAAACTTTGAATTTATTCAGAAGTGTCGATTGGCAGGATGGGACCAAGAAATGTATGAGTCGCTCGAATTTATGGAAAAATGGGCTGCAGGTGAGTTGTAGAAGTTTAAAGCAAAATATTTAAAGTTGATTTTGCTCACTGTAGTGAATATAATTATATAAAATAGTAAATATTAATTCATTCTGGCTAGTAGAGTACTCTTTGATTGGATCAAGCCCTTAAATCAAATAGCTTTCTATTAATTAGTCACGCTTTTATAAACCAGTATTGTAATCCTTCGGCAGATAACTTGGGGCTCAAACCTGCACGTTTACTAGGTAAGACATCTTGAAATAGTACTTGATGAATGTCGTTAATAACTAATCGTGCTTCTGCCAAATAACCATGGCCTAATTGGCTCATGTCTACATTGCCCACATGTATAGTGTCGACGTTTGATACAACAGTATATGGAGGTGCTAACCCAACACGTGGGGTCCCTCCCCGCAATATACTGGCAAGACGTAAGGCTCTATCTTTATGAGAAATGTACAACGTTGTGTGATGTGCAACGCGATCATAGTTCTGCGCTAAGCTTTCGAATAACCCTTTGTCAACGTCCGGAGCCGCCAGGATAAAATGGTGGAACATTTTAGTATTATCCTTAGTACTTTCTGCGATACGTTGAAGAGCACGTAACAAAAGTAAATTTCCCATACTGTGCGCAATAACATGCACGCGCTCGGCACCGCAGTTACGAGCAAACTCTTGCAAGTATTCACTAATTGCTACTTCGCTACCACTAATTGCGGCATCATCATATAGATACCCGAGGAGAGCTCCGCTAGAAGGCCAACTAAAGAAACCAACTGGACCCTGTATGTCTAAATCGTAGCCGATCTGCGCAGCTCGAATGGCTGCTTCCTCGAATGAGACGTTGTAGCCATGCAGAAAGACAACCCCACAACGTTCATCTTCTTGCCAGCGTTTTACTTCAGCTTTAATGCTGGCCCAATACACATCGGCCTGTAGCGCTTCAGTCTTTACTAATTGAAGCGCTTGATCATCGGGTCTGTTAGTTAGCTTTCTCCATTGTCTTCTGATCAAGCCTGATTCGACTTTACCAGTTATATGCCCTTCTGGAATATGCACGACGCAAGTACCATATAAAGTCGTGCTAGTTCGCTTAGCAGAAAACTTTACTTGCCCTTCGTTTACTATAGCTTCTCGATTGGTAGCATACCAAAGTGTGTAATCGGTTGCTGGAGAAACGTATTCTTCTTTGATAGGAGTATATAAGTTACCACGTGTAAAGTATTCGTCTTCATATTCTACTTCATCTCTCTCTAGTTCAGTCATGATCAATTCAGAAACTGAAACGCTTTCCACCCAATCGCTGATATACTCGGCGTTACCTAGGTCAAATAAGTCGTAGGGAAGTTCATAGCTATCAGGAACTGGCTCGACAGAGGTATGGATTGAAGATTCTGGTAGCAGTGTAATCACTAACTCAATTGCCCCTGATGCTGTTCCTTCTATAACCGTATCGGTGATGACACGCGGATTAGACCACCAACCTTCAAGCGGGATTGAGTACTGGATCTCTGCTGATTCAACCGTAGGTACCAATAGAATTCTAATTGAATCGCCAATCACAGCAGAAGGGATACTTGCAATCAATTCATTGACTGGTCTTCCTATGAGTTTTAAGCGCGTCGCTGTAGACTCATGTACTCTATGAGCTGCTGCTATACTAAACCGCTCAACAGATTGATATTTGATACGCAGTTGAAATCCACGATCTTGATTGATAGCAAGCATAGGTTTTAACAGAGCTTATAAAAGTTTAGCTACACACAAATTAATTCTATCTCTGTGAATTCTCTTGACTTAAATCCTTATCAAAAGCTACTAGACAAGTTGCTCACCTGCACCATGGCGCAAGAAGTAGCGGATCACTTTGCAGCTCATCCAACGCTATTGGATTATACGCTGTTGAAAACATTGACAGCTCGCTCTACCACTGATACGGAGTCGTTAAAGGCGAAGCAGTGGCTGAACCAAGTGCTCACAACGTTGCTTAGCTATAAGGCTTTGAATGAATATTTGAATCTACCGGCCGAGGAGGTTGATGCTTATATTCTAAACCATATTGAATTACTAACACAAGATACATACGTCGGACTTGAACGCTTATTAGTGCAGCATGCAGGTGACTCTGATATGTGTAATTTTCTACTAGAATGTCAAACCGAACTAGCGCGAGCCGCGGCGATCCTATTGACTAATAGTGGCGACTGGAAGCAGACCTGCTCCTTCTTTCGAAATAGTATATCATGGCTAGTGCACCCAGGAGCAGCAACTAGCTTTACAGAAATAGTGCAGCAGCAGCCACAGCTTACTGAACATGTAGCCAGCTTGCAAGAGGCAATCCGACGTTGTGTAGAAGAGGGAGTTGAACCAGTGCTTAAGGAGATGGAATTAAGCTTGCTATTGTACAAGATCGATGAAACGACAGATGATACTCGTATACCCTTAGTGCGTCGAGCGCTAGTGCTACTCGAAGACTCACAACTTCCATCCACTCCAGAGTATCGCCTTGAGAAACGGGCACTCTTGCAGATGACGCTGGGAACAGACCTCAAAAATTCTACTACTGGAGAGCGGGCTCAGAATATAGAAGAAGCTATTTACGCGTTTAGGCAAGCACTACAAGTATATACACCCGAACAATATCTCGAGGATTGGGCTGCAACACTTAACAATCTGGCCAATGCTTACAGAGTACGAGTGCATGGGGATAAAGCAGAGAACTTAGAGAAGGCTCTTCAAATTTACGAACAGGTACTACAAGTACTCCCGGCGCAAAAATTACCAGAACTGTGGGGAAAGACGCAGTATAATTTAGGACTTACTTACCATGAGCGCCTAGATGGTGAGCGTGCGCAAAATATCGAGGATGCTATTCATGCCTATCAACAAGCTATAACAGCGTTAAATCGAACTCAATTTCCTGCGTATTGGGCTGACGTTCAAAATAATCTAGGCAACGCGTATCGCAACCGCTTGCATGGAAAGAAAGTCGACAACCTCGAAATCGCCATACAAGCGTTTCAATCAGCGCTAGAAGAATTTACGCGTGAACACCATCCTGAACAGTGGGCTAGAACACGAAGTAACTTAGGTGCAGCTTACCAAGAACGTGTAGATGGAAGTAGATCAGTGAACCAAGAAACGGCGATCTGGCAGGTCAAGCAAGCTCTAAAAGTGTATACGCAAGAGCATTTTTCTGAAGGATGGGCTGGTGCGCAATACAACCTCGGAAACACCTACCGTACACGTTTAATGGGCGAACGAGCTCGAAATATAGAAGAGGCAATTCGTGCTTACGAGCTCGCATTACAAGTGCATACCCGTGACAAGTATCCGGAAGAGTGGGCTAGCCTACAGAATAACTTAGGTGCCACCTATCTAGAACGTCTACTTGGCGAACCAGCAGAAAACATAGAACACGCTATTCAGCTCTGTGAGAGAGCACTACAAGTGTACACTCGTGAACGTCATCCGGAGCATTGGGCCATGGCGCAGAGTAATCTAGCTTCTTGTTATGGAAACCGCTTGCGTGGGGAAAGAGCAGAGAATTTAGAGAAAGCAATATCCACTTCAGAATTAGCCTTGCAAGTTTACACTTATGAACACTATCCGGAGAAGTGGGCTGGGACACAGAATAATTTAGGGCATATTTATTTAGAACGTACGAGAGAAGACAAGGCTCAGAACGTAAAAGAAGCAATCAAAATCTGTGAGCTTATACTGGAATTGTGTTCCAAAGAACAGTACCCATCTGAATGGGGAACTGCACAGAAGAATCTCGGAATCGCTTATGTGCAACGCTCTTATGGAGCACTGATGGGTGACTCAGTAGATGCCATTCAAGCCTTCGAGCAAGCATTGTCTGTTTTTACGCCAGAGGAGTATCCAATAGAGCGAGCATTTACGCAAAGCGACTTGAGTAACGCTTATCTGCGACATTCTGGTGGAGTTCGAGCAGAAAACATAGAGTATGCTATTGATCTGTGCGAGCAATCTTTACTGATACTAACCCAGGACGCGTACCCGGAGCAGTGGGCGGGTACGCAGACGAACTTAGGGAATGGTTACCGAATGCGTCAGTATGGCGAACGAGTTCATAACGTAGAGAAGGCGATAGAAGCTTACCGAAACTCATTGCAAGTCCGAACGCTTGACCAATTACCTCAAGCTTACCGGGACACTTTCTACAGCTTAGGAAATCTACTCTATGAAGCGAAGCGCTGGGGCGAAGCTCGTGCTGCTTTTGAGGAAGTTCACAGGGCTATAACCCTAATACAAGCAGAAACCTACCGGCAAGAAAGTCGAAGTTACCTAGTCTACGACAATGCACAGATATATGCCGACCTTATTCACTGCTGCTTATTGTTAAACGATTATGAAGCAGCTGCTTCGTATGCCTTGATTGGAAAAGGTCGTTCACTAACAGAGACATTAGCTGGTGACTCAGAGTCGTTAGATACACTACTACAGAACGATCCGATCTTAGCAAAGGACTGGGAACCTATTCAAGAATTCCGAGCAGAGTTGGATGGATTGTTAGCGTTTTCTAGGCAAGGCCGAACTCCTGTGGAAATACTAAGTCGTATAACCTACTTGCAGCAGGAAATTAATCGCCGTACGGACACCTTATTATTTAATTATCCATCACTAATCGCTGTGCAGCCGTTACCACCTTTATCGGTGACACAGGCTCAAGTATTGTCTGAACGACTAGACGGTGTGCCACTAGTCGAATACATCAGGCATGGTGGTGGTTGGGGAGCTTTCATCTTTACTCCTACTACTGTCAGCTATGTTGCGTTAGCCAATAATTTATTAGAACGAATTGCGAATCCCCTGAATGCTATTCTGCACGATAACTTTTGGGTTATAAATAGAGAGCCAATCGATTGCTCTGCTGTTCTAGAACAGATGCACGAGCTACTTATAACTCCTCTGCTTCCTTATCTGCCTCCTAATGGATCTTTAGTAGTAGCTCCTACTTATGCGTTACATCTGGTACCTTTTCAAGCACTTTTAAGTACTCGAGGTAGGTATCTGAGTGAAGATTATGCGATTAGCTTCGTTCCTAGTTTAGCTACACTGAAGGTACTGTATGAGCAGCAGCAACGAAATGCGAGGGAGAAAATAGAATCAGGAGAACAACGTCTACTTAGCGTTGGCTATTCTGGTGAGGGTGGCGCACATCTATCTAATGTGGTACCTGAAGCAATGGCCGTGTGTAAGCACTTCGCGCAGGCTGTACAGTTACTAGAAGAAGAGGCGTTACCAGCAAGTGTACTCGAGGCTGCTGCTAGTCAATCATTTGAGGTAGTGCATATCAATTGCCACGGAGGTTTCGATATGCGAAATCCGTTGCATTCAGGACTAGAGCTAGCTCAAGGGCTCAGACTTACGGTTAACGATATAAGATTACGCTTGCGTCTTAAAGGAAATCCGCTAGTGGCACTCAGTGCTTGCCAGACAGGGCAAACTCGCCCAGAACAGGGAGACGAAACCAACGGCTTGTCATGGGCGTTTTTAGCTGCAGGAGCCTCTGCTGTTGTTTCTAGTCAATGGTCAGTCCCGGATCGAGCCACACGTGTACTATTTGAAGCCTTTTACGCAACACGGCAAGAAAGCCGAATCAGTAATGCTGAAGCGCTACAACAGGCTATTCAGCACGTACGCCAGAAAGAGAAATATAGAAGCAATCCTTTCTTTTGGGCTGCTTTTCAAGTTATGGGATTGCCGCTATGAGTTTGAACAAGCAACTACCTAAAGGCTATCATGCATTTAGCTATACAATGCTTGTGAGGTATAAATAGAAGCTGAGCACAATATTCTTTGCAGCTACATGGACTAGACTGATCTATAATTAGTTGTGGATTAGCCCAGCTGCTCAGTAAACCTTGTAAAAGTCACATAGTCGACTTATCTGCACAAATGTCGAGTTTGTATCGTTTCACAAACGCCCGTGGCTGTTGCAGAAGTGCTAGTCAGCGGGAAGCCATTCGCGTAGAGGGAAGATGCAAGGCAAGAAGCAGTTCACCGATCAGCTCGTCACGCACTTCCGCCTCTCCGAGCGGGTGCCCACGCATAACTTCTACCGGCGACTCGACGCGCTCTTGGACCTGGGCTTCCTCTATGAAGCCACCCAAGGCCTGTATAGCCACACCGGGCAGCCCTCGCTCGACCCGGTCGTGTTCTTCAAGCTAGTGCTCATTGGCTACTTGGAAAACATCACCAGCGACCGCCGCCTGCTCGAGCACTGTGCGATGCGGCTGGACCTGCTCTACTTTCTGGGCTACGAGCTCGACGAAGCCCTGCCCTGGCACTCCACTGTGAGCCGCACCCGCCAACTCTACCCGGCGGCACTTTTTGAGCAACTCTTCGACCGCGTCTTTAGCCTCTGCGTGCAACACGGCTTGGTGGCCGGCGACACGCAGACCGTGGACTCCGCCCTGGTGAAAGCCAATGCCTCCCTCGACAGCCTGTGCGAAAAGCAGCCAGTACAAGCAGTGTGGCCGACCTTAACCATCGTGGGGAGCACCCCGAAAACACCGGCCACGCCACACCCGGCCTCGATTCGTTCCGCGCCAGCCCATCAACTCCGCTATGAGGCGGCGCGCCAAGCCAAGCGACAACAGGAGCCCGGTTCCTTGGGCGCTACCCGTCCCCAAGCGCGCTTGCTGAGCAACAAAACGCACTATAGCCCTACCGATCCGGAAGCCCGCATCTCCATCAAGCCCGGCAAAGCGCGCGCTTTGAACTACCTGTGCAGCCTAGTCGTGGATACCGCCCAGGGGGTCATCAGCCATGTGCAAGCGAACTTAGCGGACAGTCGCGACAGCCTGCACTTACCTCGGATTGTGCAGCACCTGCAGCAACGTCTAACGGCCAATGACTTGCAGTTGCGGGACTTGGTTGCCGATACGGGCTACTCCAATGGCTTTAACTATGCCCTGCTCGAAAATAGTGGTGTTACCCCGTGGATACCCGTGTTTGGCGCCTACAAACCGATCGTGGAGGGCTTTACTTACCACGCCCGCGTCGATGAATATCGGTGCCGAGCAGATAAGCCGCTGCCCTTTCGCAAGTACCGCTCTACCGCTGATGGCAACTGGATGAAACATTATCGAGCCTTCTATCAGGATTGCCAGCACTGTCCCTTCAAGGCGAGTTGCGTCCCCTACGCGGACCATAAGCAACTGAATCGCTCCGCTTTTGACGCGGCCTATCATCGGGCCTGGCATCGGCAGCGCAGCCGCCAAGGGCAGCACATGCGCCGTGTGCGACAACGCACCATCGAACCCGTATTCGGCAACTTGCTGCACCACTATGGCTTGCGCCGCATCAACGTACGCGGGCAAGCCGGCGCGCACAAGTGTATGCTGCTGGCGGCAGTGGCCTATAATCTGAAAAAGCTCCTGCGTCATCAACCTAAGCTGCAGTTGGGAATGGCCCGGGTACTACCCCTGCTACCACCTGCACCACCGTTCATGCTCCGCTGCAGGCAACGCCACCGGCGTAACCGCACGAAAGCGCTGCGAAACCTGGCTGGCTCGAACGGGCGGTGAGTTCTGCAACAGCCACGGTCGTCTGCAGATTGTTACGACGTTCCTGCTGGACTTTCAGCTAGGCGTGCGGTACGCCTGCTCTTCAGCACGAAGACTACTTGCTACAAGTGCTCTGACGCGTGCATCGAATCGATGGATGCCTTGTGTGCATTCCACGGGTTTTGGAGGCGTTTAATTGCCTGCTATTCTTAGCCGAGTAGCACCGCCTACTTCCCACGCCTGAATGCGAACCAGTGCTTGATCAATGCGGCACCCGCTCGCTGATCTTCTTGGCTAAATTCTTACTTTACAGCACTTCTTCTCCTTTTCCTCCTGCGAATGCGCCTCCTTGTTCTTGCGATCATGCTGCTGGCACTAACTCGTTGTACCACAAGTAAGCGTTCGCGCCAAGCAGCGGAATGGCTCACGCTCTTCAATGGCCAGGATCTGCGGGAGTGGACGGTGAAAATCCAGCACCATGAGGTAGGCGAGAATTTCGGGAACACGTTTCGCGTCGCCGACGGGGCTATTCAGGTGCGCTATGATCAGTACGGGGACTTCAATGATCAATTTGGCCACTTATACTATCAGGTACCCTTCTCCTATTACCACCTCAAACTCGAGTACCGCTTTGTCGGCGCGCTGCAGCGAGGAGCCCCCAGCTATACCTTACGCAATAGCGGTGTCATGTTCCATGCGCAAGACCCACACACCATGCCCAAGGAACAGGATTGGCCCATTTCCATTGAGTTCCAGTTCTTAGGGGGGCTGGGCGATGGCCAGCCGCGGCCCACGGGCAACATGTGTTCGCCGGGCACACAGATCGTGTACAAGGGGCAGCTGGATGAGCGCCACTGCATCGAGTCAACCTCGAAGACCTATGACGGGGACCAGTGGGTGAAAGCGGAGCTCATTGTGCTGGGCGATTCGAGCATTACCCACATTATCAACGACGATACGGTCATGCGCTACGCAAAGCCACAGATTGGGGGTGGGGTTGTAAACCGGTACGATCCGGCCCTGAAGCAGGATGGCAAATTACTAACGAGCGGGTTTATTGCCCTGCAAAGTGAAGGGCAGCCGGTGGACTTTCGCAATATCGAGCTCCAGGATTTGTCAAAACGGCGATAGGCGGCGCTATTCTTCCGTGGCCCTACTACCGCAGCCACACACGAGGAACTGACAGAACAAGAGTGCTTTAGATGATTATAGTTACGCTAAGGTACTGATTCGACACCCAGGGTATGATCCCCTCTATTGATCAGGCCATAGTAGTCGATCAACGTTACGATGGGGTGGCCCAGCGCCTTTAGCTTGCACCTAAGCCTGTCTACGTCATTGGAGTGGTTAGGAGCAGTAGCAAGGCGCTGCCCTGGCTACCGGCCGGGTCTGTGCTGACCGCGGCCGGCCCTTCCCCGTATAGGCTATGGCCACTCGGTCGGCACGTGCCGATCCCTACCCAACCCGAGGGCCCCCTTCCGCTATGAGCAACCCCCCATCTTCTGCGCGCCCGCGCATCCTCGTCACGGGCGGAGCCGGCAAACTAGGCAAGGTCTGCGTGGCCGACCTGGTAGCCCATGACTACGACGTATTTGTGGTCGACACTGTGCCTGTCAAAGGCGTGCCCGGCATCATCGCCGATCTAGCCGACTTTGGCCAAACGCTGGATGCTCTCTCTTCCGTGGGCCAGGAAATCCATGCGGGTGTGGCCCCACAGGCCTTCAACGCTATTGTGCACCTGGCGGCCTTCCCCACCCCGCGGCAATATCCCGACGCGCATTTGTTCCAGAACAACCTGATGGGCACCTACAACATCTTCGAGGCGGCGCGGCGCCTCGGCATCCAGCAGGTGATCTGGGCCTCCAGCGAAACGACTCTGGGCGAGCCCTTCGATGAGGCAGCGCCGTACGTCCCCGTCGACGAAGACTACCCCTTGCGGGCGAAGAGCGCGTATGCCCTCGCCAAAGTGCTCATGGAAGACATGGCGCGCCAGTTCTGCTACCAGACGCCCGCCCTCAAGCTCGTGGGCCTACGCTTCTCCAACGTGATGGAGCCGGCCGACTACGTGAAGTTTCCGGCGTATAACGCTGACCCGCAGGAGCGCAAGTGGAACATGTGGTCCTATATCGACGCCCGCGACGGGGCGCAGGCAATTCGCAAAGCCCTGGAGTGGGATGCCACGGGCATGCACGCCTTCATCATCGCTAACGCCGATACGGTCATGACCACACCGTCCGCCGAGTTGATGACCACGATCTTCCCCACGGTGCCCGTAAAGAAAGCACTGGCCGAGCACGAGACCCTGCTCTCGATTGAGAAAGCGCGCCGCGTACTGGGCTACGAGCCTGCCTTTAGCTGGCGCAACGAAATACGGCCAGAGGACGGGCGGAACTCACAGACGCAACCTTCTACATTCCATGGAGAGGTGCCTACCCCACGAAAAGGAGGTGTAGGCACCTCTCACGCGTAGGTGCGATCACACGACAGAGATGGTGGCAACCACTGGCAGATAGGAGAAGCGGAACACTAGAAAGAGAAGCAAACCGGTTACTTCGTGTACTAATTTCTGAATTCAAGTCAATCTACCTGGTAGGAGACAATTTCCCACAGCGTGTCGTAGATGGTACAGGATAGCGGCAAAGCGAACGTTTTGGCTCTATTTTACATGGCGTAAACGAGGGACTCTAGCTTGCAAATTGATTTGCCGAGAAGCGAACCATCTTCTAGGCGCCCCACCTTCTGTTCACTGCGTAGCCTGTCAACCCAAAAGTTACATGGTAAGAACGTTCGTTCTTAGCAACGCACCTGTTCTAGTTTATAGAACATCGATCACACTGAATAGATTATTCAGATGAGCAAGTTGATACTGGAGTAGAACAACAGTGCTGCTTTGTTCACTGGGTAGAAGTTTTGTGCCTGAAAAAGGAAAGGCTAGTTCGACTTTCAGCCTGCAACCTATAATAGTACTTTATAACGCAACCATATGATTTAACTAATTTATTTGTATTAAAGAAATTTTTACATAATCAATCTATGATTACCCTCGATAAGGTTTACTTATCGAGGGTAATTCAACTATCTTTAAAAGGTCTTTGGGTTGTCGCCGGGTATGTTGGGTGACGCGTATGCTCCCTTCGTACTCCTTATTATATAGGAGTACATTCTTTTCGTTCGCTATTCATGTCGCCCGATCCTACTTCCCTTTCGGTTCTGCCCGCTCACGAGCTGGGTGCCGTGCGCAGTATCGACGACTACGCCGAGTCCGCTGCGCGTTACGTTACGACCGGCCAGCGCGGGGCGGCCAACACCCAGCGCGCTTACGCCGGCGACTGGCTGCGTTTCACCACCTGGTGTCAGCACCACGGCCGTCCATCGCTGCCGGCCGACGTGGCCACGCTGGCCGCCTTCGTCACCTCGTTAGCCGACGCAGGCAAGAAGGTGGCCACCATCCAGCGCCACTGCGCGGCCATCAGCAAAGCCCATCAACTCGCTCGCATGCCCACTCCCACCGACGACCGGCAGTTCAAAGAACTGCTGGAAGGTATTAGTCGCGAAAAGGGCGTACGGCAGAAGCAAGCTCCCGCCTTCACGCTGGCCTACTTCAAACGCATGCTGCTCAGTATTGACACCGCACGACCCGACGGGGTGCGCGATCGGGCGCTACTGCTGCTGGGTTTAGCCGGGGCTTTTCGCCGGGATGAGCTGGCCAGTATTGATATCGAGCACCTACGCTTTGACGAAGATGGCTTGGTGGTGGAGTTGCCGCACAGCAAAACTAACCAGAAGGGCGAAGCCGAAGAGAAAGCCATCTTCTTCGCCCCTGATCGGCGCAGCTGCCCGGTGCGCGCGGTCAAGGACTGGCTGGACTACCTGCAGCAGCAGGGCCGCACCCAGGGGCCGCTGTTTGTCTCCTTTCACAAGGGCCAGCGCCTGAGCCGGCGCCGGCTGAGCACCTTCAGCCTGAACGAACTGGTACAGCTGCGCCTGGGGAAGCAGTACACTGCGCACTCGTTGCGGGCTTCTTTTGTGACCATTGCTAAGCTCAACGGGGCCGATGACGCGGAGGTCATGAACCAGACCAAGCACAAGACCACGGCTATGATCCGCCGCTACACGCGTCTGGACAACATCCGCCAGCACAATGCCGCCCATAAGCTGGGCTTATAGGTAAAGGATAAGAGGTTGGAAAAGCCTAAGAGGTAATAATTATCGGACCTTACACTATCTTTACAGCTGACGCCTATTTTGCGTTACTCACTCCTTATATATATAGGCACATGGAGTCCTCTTCCGAAATTGTCACCACTTCGCCAGCACTGCCCTCCTTATCGGAGCTCGCCGAGCACACCGCTCGTTACGTGGAAGCCGGTTTGTCCGGGGCCGCAAATACGGCTAAGGCGTACGCTGGAGACTTGAAGCGTTTCGGGGCGTGGTGCATGGCGCACGGACTCGAACCACTACCGGCTTCGGTGGATACCTTGGCGGGCTTTGTCACGCACCTAGCGCAGACCGGCAAAAAGGTCGCTACCATTCAGCGCCATTGCGCGGCCGTGAGCAAGGCCCATGCCCTACGCGGGCTCGATTCGCCCACGGACGACAAGAAGTTCAAGATCCTGCTGGAAGGCATCAGTCGGGTCAAAGGGGTGCGGCAGAAGCAAGCCCCGGCGTTCACGCTAGCGGCCTTTAAGCGTATTGTCAAAAGTATAGATGCACAAACCGTCGCCGGTCAGCGCGACAAAGTCATTCTGCTACTCGGCTTCTCGGGGGCGTTTCGCCGCTCCGAACTTTCGGCCCTCAATATCGAGGACTTGAGCTTCGCCGAGGAAGGGTTGCTCGTGGACTTGAAAAAGAGCAAGACCAACCAACTCGGCGAAAACGAGGAGAAGGCCATCTTCTACTCGCCGGAGTTACCGCTCTGTCCTATTCGGTCGCTGCAAAGCTGGCTAAAAACGCTCGGCCGCAGTGAAGGCCCTTTACTGGTATCACTGCGCAAAAACAGTCACCTCACGCACCGGCGCCTGACTGATAAGCACGTGAACTTGATTGTACAACGCTACTTAGGCGCCAAGTTCACGGCGCACTCCCTGCGGGCTTCCTTTGTGACCATTGCCAAGCTCAACGGGGCCGATGACGCGGAAGTCATGAACCAGACCAAGCACAAGACCACGGCCATGATCCGTCGCTACACCCGCCTGGATAATATTCGCCAGCACAACGCGGCCCAGAAACTTGGCTTATAGATAAAAGGCAAGAGTTTCAAAAGAGTAGATTAGATAAGAGTTATCAGACCTATGTAAATAGATAGTAACGGCGTATCTATAGAGCTTTCCATCTCCATCCTTCCCTGAGTTAGACAAGTGCTAAACAGAGAAACTGTTTACAAAATAAAGCATCTAGTTGCGGATCCGGGTACAGCATTACCTATAAGCGTTGTAGTGGCCCTAGCACGAGTTTGGCAGCATTAGCTGATGTTATAGGACAAGTTCCTTCTACGCACCTTGTTGATGAACGACTGCTCCATTAAATTATGGTTTTCCTATGATTCACCTCGTCCTACTACAAAGCCTTCTCGCGTTATTATGCATCTGAGCACGCTGCTGCACTGTACTGTTTCATCACTACTCACGAAGTAGAAAATATTGATGCCTTATCATAGTGCATACCTATACTCAACAGACTATTTCTTTTCCATCGGACCTCTGCCTGACTTTCGTGATTGCGCATACTATACTTAGAGGAACTGGGTATTATCAGCCTGTGTGACTTCAACGTCAGCTTTCCTAGCTGATTACAAATGTTTAGATCACTGGTCTCTTAGTGATGTGCTGAGCTTGTAAAGTGTTACTGTGATACCTGCTTTCAAAACACTCCTTTTGCATATATTATACGTATGACCTGTATTATACGTATAACACATATAGTATGTATTATACGTATAATACATAAGCTAAGGCATCTGGTTACTCTCCTTTTAAACTGACTTTAAGCAATTTATAATCTTAATTGGTAATCATTATGAACAGCATATATCATGATTTATACGTATTAAACATAAAATACGTATCATACGTATAGAGCATATAATACGTATAATGCACAACAAATGCATAGTACGTTATGTATGTAATTCTAGAAAATGTAACTATACTAGCGGCTCTTTCAACCCAATCTTCTATGATTACTCTTTGTTTTGCAAACAACAAAGGAGGAGTAGGTAAGACCTCCTCAGCCTTAAATGTTGGCTATTCGCTAGCTCACCGGGGCTTTCGCGTTCTTTTCTGTGACTGTGACCCGCAACGAAACTTAAGTCAATCCTTTGGACAGAATCTTGAAGGAACTCACTTAGGCGATTTATTGATGCTCAAAGGTGAATTCACTCAGGATGATGTTCGAGCTGCTATCTACCCAGTTAATGACCGCATTGGGCTGTTGCCTTCCCACCCAAAGTTAGCTGCCTATGAACCCCAAATTGGACACATTGCCGAAGCTCGCGACTGGATTAAGGAGATTTTAGACCTAATTGCTGAAGAGTATGACTATTGTATCCTCGACACCCCGCCTAGTCTGGGTAACTTAGTTGTGTGGGCGCTTATCGCTAGCGACCTACTATTTATTCCAGTGCAGCCGGAGCTTTATGGCTACGAAGGTTTGTCGAACATTGCGCAGGCCGTCACGCGCATGCACGCCAAATTGAATCCTCGGTTGCAGGTAGGAGGGATCTTCTTTACTAAATACTCGGCTGGTTATCGTCGGCGACTGCATCATGATGTAGTAGAACTAATTAGTAGCCACTTCGGTGAGTTGGGGCCAGTACTTAAAACATCCATTCGGGAAAATGTTTCCATTGCTAACGCTCAGATGGCGGGCGCTTCTCTCCTGGATTTTGCTCCTGAGTCTAATGGTGCCCAAGACTATACTGCATTAACTGACGAAATATTAGCGCAACTCAATGTCGAAAAACCTGCTTAATTCTAGCTTAGCCGCCACCCGCTTGGCAGGAAAGCTTCCTGTTAGGACCGGTACTCCTGCTTCTTCGCCCGCCGCGCCGCTAAGTCCAACGGTAGCGGCGGCACTTGGAATTGAAGAAGAGCCTGTCATAACTGCCATTAATTCCCCTGAGCCCGCCGGAAAGCCAAACGCAATAGGGGAGGAGAACCCTCAAGATACTGCGCAACGACTGAAGCAACTACCAGAAGAGGTTCCTTTTAATACTTTGCTGAAAACAGAGACCTATTTGCGACTTCGTCAATACTTGCACTGGGAACCTGGAGCCAAGATTAAGAAGGCTACGGAGCAAGCTATCTGTGCTTTCCTTGACCAATTTGAAAGTTCGAACAAACCCTTACCGGTCGACATCCTTGATGAAGTATTGAATCAGGGTAAGATCAAAGGTTATAAAAAGCGTAGCTAACATCTTTTTCATCTTTGAGACCCTGAGTGCCTGTTTTCCCGCTTTGGATTAAAGGAAAGCAGGTACTCGTAATCCTATTCACTAGGTCCACTTAGAACCAAATTATAATGCATTATAGGCCTATAAAAGGTGAGAATTATCGAGGCCATAATGGTTGGGACTACGATGGTAAAATATAAAGCTTTAATGTGAATATAGAGGTACAGCATAAATTAACTAGAATAAGATGGGAGTATTAGTAAGTATTTGATTAATAGCATAATACAGCATAAAATGGCGTATTTTTAATTAATTTAATGCTTTTTTTTACTAAATAGGTCATATCATCTGTTGCTTCCATTTTTGTACTATGATGAATTGTAATTCGTGCTTTTTGTTCCCTGTTTCGGAGGGTTGTTCACTTAGCCATTCGTGCTTTTTGTTCCCGACTTGAAAGACTTGCTCACTTAGCCATTCGTGCTTTTTGTTCCCTTCGCGCAACTTTATCTAACAGGATCTCAGCAACATCGTGCTTTTTGTTCCCTTACCAATCAACTAGGTAAACAAACCAGGGAACAAAAGCAAGAAGGTGCCAAAACTGATTAGTAGTTCTTATAATCTCCTGTGTATTAGCCATTCTAACTGCATATCACCAAGTTAACTAAATTAAAAAACTACCCTTAACCGGTTGTTCCTTTTAAATTAATCTTATTATTACCTATTATAGGCGTCATAATTATTTGAAAATCAGCCATTAATGTATGGTTTAGGGAACAAAAAGCACGATACTAGGGAACAAAAAGCACGATACACCTCCCTATTGTAGGAACAGAAAGCACGAAGCTCAGGAACGGAAAGCACGAGCGGAGAGAAACAAAAAGCACGAAAGGGAACAAGAAGCACGAAAGCCAGTCCCCTAACAAAATCATAACCTGTATGGGAACACCTATTGAAAATTGTTTTCTTACTACTAATTGCTCACCTTAGGCATGTAAACAGCATTACCATGCAAGGAAATCTCTTCCCCGAAACTCAAAACTCGAGCAAGCTCTTAGTGCAGCGCAACGACTTAGTCAATGCACGGTTTGGATTCACAACTCTGGAGATGCGATTGTTTATGGCGATGCTCTCGCGCATTCGTCGGGAAGACACTGAATTTCACGAAGTACTTATCCCTGTACGAGAGATCATTGCTCTCTCGGGCCGTCGCCCTTCACGCAATGATTATGATCAACTGGAGCGAATGTGCGACAAAATCACCTCTAAAAAGCTAACTATCCGGACTAGTGCGCCGCCCCGACGTCGCAAGCGGCGGGCAGGAGAGGAGGATATGGGCGATTTCGAGAAAATTCCATTGATGGCCTACGCTAGCTACAGTAGCGAGCATTGTGCTTTGAAAGTACGTTTCAATGACTACGTACGAGACCATCTTTTACAACTAAACGAAGGTAACTTCACTCAAGTCGAATTAATCCAGCTACTAAAATTGAAGTCGGCCCACTCCTTTCGTATTTACTGGCTACTAAAACAGCGGGGGGAGTACGGGGAACGCACATTTGGGGTAGATGAACTCAAATGTCTATTAGGACTAGAAGAAGACTATTCCAAGTTTTCGATGTTTCGGATTCGCGTACTGAAGGTAGCTCAGAGGGAGTTGGCTCAGACAAACCTCGCTTTCGAATTTGAGGAAAAGACCCTGACAGGAATGAGCGGTGTACAAGAAATCAGGTTTGTATTCACCAAACTGAAAGGAAAAAATAGTCTACCGGAGCCAGGTGGAGCAGAAACGCCAAAATGGATGGAAGCCTTACGTGCGATTGAAGTAAGTGAGGCTAGTATTCTCGCCGTTGGACAGCGTATTGAGTTAGGTCACTTTGACCCAGATTATGTACTTTTTGTAATTGCCGAATTAAAGAAACGCAAAGAAGCAGGAAAGATAATGACGTTGGCGGGCTACGTGGTCGATGCAATCAAGAATGACTACAAATTACCCGAGTACCTAGTGCGACTTCAAAAACGCCAATTGGCTGGTCAGCCGAAGGAAAAGAAAGTGGACCCCGTGGTCTATCTCATGACGGATGTACGGGCCGGTTATGAATTAGCTGTTAAGCGTAAACTAACCAATGAGCTATTCGAGGAATACCTTCAGCGCATCTATCTAGCACAAGGCTTCCAGATTGAAAAAAACAGACTAGGAATTGAGGCCGTTGTGAAGCGCGCGTAATGAAACCATCTGCCAGAGCTATCGGAGGTATCGGTTCAACAGGTACCTGCTAGCTTATAGCTTCTTATTAGTAGCCTAGTAATCTTTAAGGCTACTCCACACTTACGGGTTATTAAAGGATCGTGGTTGTTTCGGAAGTCTCTGCCTAGTGCGCTAGTAGGAGAAGGCATACTAAGGTCACGAACACTTTTCCAACAAGGTTATTATGCAATTTTGCTTGTCGAAGTGTGTCACGGCATAACTCCGATCACCAGGTAAGTGAGTTGCTTAGCTGAAACGTCTGATACCAGCAGATCTGCCCTGTTTACCGCTGCACTGGGTTGCCCTCGCTCGACTTGGTCGTACGTATTCTTTACGTTATGCTAGTCAATCAACTGAAAATCTGGTCAGCAACCAACGCCTAATTAAGTGCTACGCCCTGTACCTTAACAACCCCTGATTTCTGAGCTCGTTGCCTACCATACGCAGCTAGTAGACTCGTCACCCGGTAAGGCGGCTGCCTCCCTCAAGCACCTCGGTTAGAAGGAAGTTGAACTACCTCCCGCATTCAACGGCCCCGGTGCACTCACTAGACTAGAAGTGAGTGCCCTACTTGCTGGAGGCTGCACCAACGTACTTTCGTTATGAAATTGAGTAAGGATGAGTTTTAGAAGGCACGTATAGATTCTTCCAAGAGTGCGGTTAAAGCGATAAGCCCAAGTAGAAGATGTTGCGTTAGTGCTTACTGACGCTGTCGAAAGACAACTGCCATTTAGGACGCCACTAAGTTCCAATCTAATCTCGCTCAGGTAAGTTAAATCACAGTAAAAGGCCCCCTGCTCATATAAGCAAGAGGCTTTTACTAAGGTAAGCGGTATGCTTTCAGCAGAAGGAGTTTCTACAGATGCATTAAACTTCAGGTTCGGGCGGCAGCTGCTGCGCTAACAGCCTTAACGCGGCAAGATTTTCTTGGAAAGTTCGCCGATCGGTTTCTGTAAGAGTCGCAGTAGTACATAGCTTTTCTAGGCTACTTATTGAGGCCAGTAAATGGGCGCGTGAAGAAGCAAGATGTTTGAACATTGCTTCTGGTGTTACTGATTCAGAAGCAGGCAGGGTGGTCTGCCCAAGTCTCTTTGCCTGATCGATAACGTACCCATTCGCCTTCATGAAAGCCTGCAATAGCTTGTCATCCGGAACATCAAGATAGTACAAGGTCGTACGTAGCGATTTATGCGCGAACCACTTTTGTAAATCGAGAAGTCCCATTTCCCCGCTCAAGTACATTTGCGTCGCGATAGTGGCGCGCGCGCGATGACTAGTGATGGGCCCGTGTCTATCAGAAGTATCTATTCCTGCTTTACGGCACAAGGCAGGAATAAGTCGGGCATTAATGTATGTTGGGCCAAGGTTACCACCGCGCCACTGGAACAAAAAATGCGTTTGTTCTCGGGTTTTTTTGTCCTGGCGTGCAGGACTGGGCGGTCTTACCTTCTCCCAAGTCATGATCGTTTCGCCAACTTCTTGCGCGATAGCCTTGTCAAAGGGTTTGCCGGTTTTATGAGCAGGTACGCGCAGATAGCAAGCGCCCCGAACGGCTCCTTTTTCTAATAAGGCAGAGTAACCCTTCGTAACTGGTACTTGACGTATACAACCAACCGCTAATCTTGCAATCTCGTTACTTCTCAAACCAGCCAACAACCATGTTACGGCTATTGCGCGCTCCATCAGGAAAGGGTAATGTGCTTTCCGTCGCAGAATCTGGCCACTAGCAAGTTTAGCGGTCGTGCCGGAAAGGTCTTCCGGAGTGAGTGACAAGCTGGCCATTAATAATTTGCCCCATTTCTCTTCTTCGATAGCACGAGGCTTAACACCACATAAACGTGAAATAGATCTAGGAGTAGCTAAATAGCGTTGTGCAATAAATAACTTGGGAATCCACCCCCACTCCTGGCAATCGGTGAAGAAGCGGCGTAAGCAATTCAGACATAGTGCCTGGGAAGCTGGTTTCACTTCCTGATCGATTGGGTTATATCTGGTTGCCAAACGAGGGTGCGCCCATTCTCCTTTGTTCATCTTTTTAACAGCGGAGACAAATTGCATCGTAATGGTTTTATCCCATTGCGCTGGTCCTGGAACGCCGGGTAGTGTCGCTGAGTACCTTCCTGCCTTGGCAGCATGGAATCTAACCGTATTTCGCAGCCCCTCACTGCAGTCAGCAACCGCCGCCCAATTTTCAATTAAGTCAAACCAGACTGCCGGCAATGTGTCTGCTTGCCCTAGCCGCACCACGTTGAGCTGCCGGGACGCAATCAGAGGTTGAGGCAGTATCGCCAGGCTATGGAGTGCCTTGGACAAGAGGATACATGCCCGGCGTAAGGAGGGATAACGGTATAGCTGCTGGTAGACTAGTTCGACAGCGCTGAACGTTAAATCTTCCAGGTTAGGATTGCGGTTATGCAGTAGGGCTTGCCCGATGCTGCTGGCTAGGGCTTCCGTGCATCCTTCGGTTGACCAGCCGCTACGCGCCAGTTCAGTTTTTACTGTAGAAAGGGCCGCTTGTAACGCAGTTGCGCCAAAAATGCTGGTTGCTGCGACAACTGGTTGCCTTATAGGAACTAACGCGTATACAGGTACTTCTTTCAGTAAATATGCGCAACGCATCAAATAGAGGCGTACAGTAGCGGGCTTCAGACGGGGCTGGTGACGGCGGAGTTTGTGCTTGATAACAAATGCTGACTTTGTCAACGCAATCATATCAAGCCAAGTAGTTTCATCCCAGGCCCAGAACGCGGTCTGTCGCCGGTGCATTTCATACAATATTAGGTGGCAACAAGCTTGCATTTCTACCTCATCCGGCTTATCGGAGCCGTAGTGGGTGAAAACGCGTTTCACCGGTTCAAGCAAGCGAGCTAAGGGTTGCCAGTTGATTGATTGGCTAAACAGCGAATGTGGGGAGATACTTTGATTAAATGCCCACGCGGCGAGCGAATCAATTTCTGCGGGGTACAGGCATGCCTGTTTATCAAGCGACTGCAGAGATGCCGCCCAAGTTTCGATTGGGTTTTGGGTGCTCATCGCTAGAACTGTTGCAAAGGATTACCAAACTTTAGGGAGATCGCATCCAATGCGGCTCTTACTTTCACCGCAAGCTGCTCGGGGCGCAGATGCGTATAGCGCATCGTGGTCGCGGGATTCTTATGCCCGACCAATTTTGCTATAGTATAGAGGTCTACTCCTGCTTGCACTAGGTGTGTAATCCGCAAGTGACGCATGGTATGCGTTCTAAATTCCAGCAAACCTGTTCGTAACCCAGTCGCACGGATAACTTTACTCCAAGTCCAAATCGTAATAGGTTCGTTTTTATTACTCCTTGAATTAGACAAGAAAAGTGGATCTTTTGGGCTAGGGGCAAAGGGTCTTAATGCAAGATATTGTGCGAATAACCGGTGAGTTGGGGCCGAGATAGGTACTATCCGCTGCATATTGTTCTTAGTGGTTTCTTTACGCACCGTTAGCAACAGATGGTTTTGATCCAAATCGCCTATCTGCAAAGAACATACTTCCTCTCGCCGCAACGCCGCTTCGTAAGCCAGCATCAACATCAACTCGTTCCGAAGAGAGCTAGTCTTTATCTTCTCTACAATCGCATTCCATTCTAATGTGTCGGGGATCCAGAATACTTCGCTTTCGGTCACGTCACCGAACGAATTACCTTGAGCATTGTGATTGTGGGACCAAGGGTTTCGGGTGCGCAACGGGATGGTATCACGCATTCCTTCTTCCTTTAGGTAAGTGTAGTAGAGCTTTAGTATTGACATGCGCTGGCGCATAGTAGCTTTTGCCAACCCACTGTGGACTACATGTCCTTTACACCAAGTTCGTTGCTGCAACGCTTTCCGATAAAGTGAAGTATGTTCTTGTGTGGCACCGAGGTGGTCAACTTGAAGCTTTTGGCAGAACTTTAAATAGTCCGCTAAGCCCCACGCGTACTTGAATTGTGTACTGTGAGTTAAACCTGCAAGGTCATTTAAGTGTAGCCAGTAGGCAACAGTCTTGTGCTCTGAGAGCACTGGAAATTGAATAAGTAGTTCCTCCATTAGTTCCAGCTTTATATTTGGCTTGTTACTTAAACAAAGGTATAACTTATTTTTGTCCTACTTGCCGCTAATTCTAATGGCAACACTACAAACCCGTCTTGTTCCACGGAACAAATAATTCATGGATGTTAAAAATTACATTTATTTTTTATAGTATGTATTTACTTATCAGCAAACTTGATGATTTAAGTTATTAATTATCAGCACAATAACTAAATTATTGAGTATAAATTATTGGTGTTGAGAGTTTTATGATATTAGTATTAAAATTGTATTAATTTAACTTAATAATTCCAAGGAAATAAGTATTGTACTATCACAAAAAAAACGGCACTTTTCAAAATAATTTCTAGTAATCATACAATTGGAATATATTAAAAAAATTAATTATTTAATATTTGTAATCAAGGTTCACATGTGGAAGCGCTGTTGCTCACATCTTCCTTTCTTGTGACCTAAAATTTATATGTTAGAGGCTATCTCGTCTTAACCGTTCTTCAACTCGTCGCAGCAGCACCGAGGGCATTTCATTTAAGGCACGAGCCAAGGAAATGATGGTAGACAAACTAGGTTGCTTTCGACCAGTTTCTACATGCGAGATGAACGTGCGGTCTAAATCACTCTCGAAAGCTAGTTCTTCCTGTGACATACTGCGCTGCTTCCTGGCCTCGCGGACGACCTGTCCAAATACTTTAATTGGATCGTCATTCATTTCCAGGCAAGCTATCTGTGCCTACCCAGCAAAACTGTTGTCAATAGTCTACAAAACGACTTACTTTGCTATTATATTTATGCAATTCAAATAAGTATCTGCTTTAAATACTCTGAACATGGCCTCACTTACCTACCAGCACGACAGCTCACTATATGGCCCCTTGCTAATTAAATTTTATCGCGTTATCCCTTTTGACGAAAGTACTTTTCTCTTCCATGTGATGCGAGACGCCGTCAGACTACCAGGCGGGATCACTAACCTGGCACACACACGGCCTGCCATTTATCAAGGTCTACTGGAAGATTGTCCCTTACATGAACAAGGAATTCTTCGCTTGTTTCGTCAACATCCGGATTATAACTGCATTCGCATCGAACGGTTATAAAGAAAGCATCTACATATAAAGGTAGATTCAACTACATAGGATGAACGGTTCTTAAGCAGTTTTGGGCACCCCGAAATCAAGCTGGAAACGGTGTTTTCTGAGCCTATTTCTACCCTTTTTTGCGCAGCCTCTAAAAGAGCTGATTGTATAAAATCCCCCATGCTTTTTTAGATTAGTGCTTAGGCTCGCACATGGCTACGGATAGCTCGAACAGGACTCCTACTATTCTCCGCTAGCGGGTATTCTTTGCTGACCTCTAAGCTTACTTCTTTCTGATGGGGAAGATCAGTTTCCTTCTGGGTAGTTGCCTGGTCCTCTTTATGCTGCTGAGCTTCCTCAGCCAGGCGCAGGTTGGTACGCGCAATCAGCGCAACTCCTATCGACTACAGCAGGGCATGACGCTGTCGCAAGCGCTTCGCCTCATGGGCCCCGCGCAGCGCACAGAGGTGAACCCCTTATCTCCTCAGGAGGTAGTCTATACCTACGACCCGCCCGCTTTGGCCTCCAGTGAAGTAGCCTTCTCGGTAGGCCCCAACCGTAGGGTAACCCACATCAGCCACGGGCTGGATTGAACACAGTCCCTCTATGTAGCACTAGAAGAGAGGCCACCCGTTGGTCGCTTTCTGTGCCTGCATACCTCAGCCGTTCAGGCTACCTACTGAAAAAAGGCCCCGAAAAACCGTGTTTTCGGGGCCGTCAAGGCGGGTGCTAAAACTGTTCGAATTTCAACTCTTTTGGGAACACTTCCGCTCACACAAGGACAGTTGCTTAACCCTGGTGGCACGTTCAGGACCGCGGAATGGGACTACTCGCAGCAGCAGTACTGTGCAGACAAGAGGTGTCCCTTCTGATCTTCTACCACGGGAACAAGACAGCTTCCTACTCGCTACTGCTTTTCAGCGGCCGCCGCATTCGCCGACTCGTCTCCTCACCCAACAATGGGTTACACCTCCGGGGCTAAGCGGTAGCTGGTGCTCCGGCCACCGGCGCTCTCTTTGACCAGGATGCCTTTGCTGATCAACTCGGCGATGTCACGTCCCGCCGTATCTTGGGAGCACTTGGCCATGCGCGCCCACTTGGACGTGGTCAACTTGCCTTCAAAGCCGTCCAGCAGCCGCGTCACGAGTCGCCGCTGCCGCTCGGAAAGCGTAGTCTGCTGGTGGCGTTCCCAGAATTGGGCCTTGGCCAGCACCTGCGCCAACGTCTGCTCGGCACGGGTCAGCGCTCGGCCTAAGCAGCTCAGAAACCACGTTAACCAACTCGTCAGGTCCAGCGACCCGCGCTGGCTGGTCTCCAGCAAGTCATAGTATGCCTGGCGCTCGGCCTGGATCTGCGCCGACATACTGTAACACCGCTGCCCGGTGCCGTCCGCGCGGGAGAGTTGCAGGTCAGCAATGGCCCGGGCGATGCGCCCGTTGCCGTCGTCAAAGGGGTGGATGGTCACGAACCAGAAGTGCGCGATGGCGGCTCTCAGCACCGGATCCAGGTCCAAGGGGGCATTGAACCAGGCTAGGAACTGCTGCATCTGCGCGTCCACTGCCTCCGCCGGTGGTGCTTCGTAGTGAATTCGTTCCCGACCTAAGGGGCCGGAGACGACCTGCATGGGGCCGGTGCGCCAAGCCCCAACCCGTACGGCATACAAGCCGCTGTGCCCGGTGGGGAACAAGGCGCGGTGCCAGTTGAACAAGCGTGATGCCGTCAGGGGCTGCTCGGCCTGCTGCGTGGCGTCCAGCATCATGGCCACGACTCCTTCCACGCGGCGGTCCGAGGGAGGAAGTCCACCCCGCTCCAAGCCCAATCGGTGGGCCAAGGAAGAGCGCACGGAGGCAGGTGGCAGCAACTCGCCTTCGATTTCACTGGACTTGAGTACGTCCAAGGTGAGCGTCTGCAGGGTCGCCTCGTTGCGCAAGTCCAAGCCCAAGCCATCCAGTCGCCCGAGCAGACGACCTTGCTGGTGGCGAACAGCCCCCAATAGGTTTTCCAATGCCGCCGCTTGCCAGCTAAACTGCGGCCACGTGGGAAGCTGATGAATGTAAACTGGTATTCTCCGCATGATATGCGGCAAATATAGGACCTATTCTCCGCATCTGTCCTCTTCCAGCAAGAGGCAAGTACGACGCCTGCCTGCTGGAGCAGGATGCGGAGGCCGTGCGTGTTCGACAATGGGCTGCAACGAGGGATAGCCCGGGAGGCGCCGGAAGCGTTTCATCGTTGCGGCACGCACCACCCGCAGGAGAGTAGCCTCATGCCGTCTACCTTTTGGCTAGGTATGAACCCGCCCGCCTCGCGGGCTTTTTCCGCTGCTAGTTCACGTTTGCCGTCGTTCTAAGCCGTGGATTGTACCTTGATTGCTGAACACGTTTTCTGAACCGTTCCCTGCCTCATTACACCTTTCCAACCGCCCTTTCTAGGCAGGGTGAGTTGTACAGTTAAACGAGGGAAACCGTTCTGGACGGCGAGTAGGGTGAGCGGTATTCAGTGCCACCATCCCAACGCACCGCAGCCCGACAAACGACGCTGGGTCGCTGACCGGGCTGGGTGGGAGGGGGGCCTTTTGGTAGGTGCTGTGGGCTAGTGCTTCACGACGCGCACTTGTTGCGTACCCGAGGTTGTCGTCAGGCGCACCACGTACACGCCCACCGGGTAGCGGCCCAGCGCGAGGGTGAGCTGCTGGCGTTCGCCGGCTGCTACGGGCGGGCCACTTTGCTGCTGCAACTGCCGCCCGGCCAGATCATACACGGTCAGGGTATATGCTTCGGCTTGCGGCAGCTGAAAGCTAACGTTGACCTGCTCGGCGAAGGGGTTAGGCACGGCCTCGAGCCGCGCGGCGAGCTTGCCCGTGCGCGCGGTGGCCAGTAGCGCTTGGCTGGCCAGCGTCGAGCGATTCTGCGCCGCGGCGGGGGCCAGCACCTCCAGGGCCGAGAGCTTGGCCGCATCCTGGCCCCCGTCGCTTTGCAGGGCCGACAAGTCCAGGTTGAGCACGCCATCCGTGACGACCACCGTGAACGTCTCCGTCGTGGCCGTAAAGGGCGCTACTTTTTTCAGGATGTCGTAGTTGTCCAAGAAGAGCTGGTTCTCGGCCCGCACGTCGAACACGCGCTGGCCCGGCTGGGTCCAGTAGGTTTCGGCAAAGTGTAGCACGACTTGATACGTGCCGTTCGGCACGCGCAGGCTGTAGCCAAAGGCCCCCTCGAAGCGTTCGGTCTGGTACAAGGCATCATCCGTCGTACCCGCAATCGGGCCACTGGTGGCGCCCGTGCGGCTGGGGCTGAAATACTGATCGGCGGCGAATGGTCCCCAGGTGGTCGTGAGAGCAGGTCCCCCGGCGTTAAGGCGGTAGAACACCTGCATGCCCGGCGTGACGGTCACCGTGACGGTGGCCGTCGTACTCCGGGCCGGGTTGCCGTCATCGGTGACGCGCACGGTGAGGGTGAACGGCGAGGCGGCTGTGCGCACGGCCGCGGCATTGGCCACTTGCAGTTGGTTGCCCACGAAGGCGAACGCCCCGTCCAAGTTACCGGCGGTAACGGCGTAGCTCAGCGTCTGCCCGGCATCCGGATCCGAGGCCACCACCGTGCCCACCAGCGTACCCGCCACGCTGCCCTCGGCCACCGAGAAGCTCTGGTTGGCAATGACCGGCGGCTGGTTGGGCCCGCTACTCGGGGCCAGCACCTCCAAGGCGGAAAGCTTGGCCGCATCGCGCCCGCCATCACTCGCCAGGGCCGATAAGTCCAGGTTGAGCACGCCGTCGGTGACGACCACCGAGAAGGTCTCGGTCGTGGCCGTGAAGGGCGCCACCTTGCGCAGGATGTCGTAGTTGTCGAGTACGAGTTGATTCTCGGCCCGCACGTCGAAGATGCGCTGACCGGGTTGCGTCCAGTAGAGCTCGGCAAAGTGTAGGACGACCTGATACGTTCCATTTGGGACGCGCAGGCTGTAGCCAAAGGCGCCCTCGAAGCGTTCCGTCTGATACAAGGCATCATCCGTCGTGCCCGCAATCGGGCCATTGTTGGCGCCCGTACGGCTGGCCGAGAAGTACTGGTCGGCGGCGAACGCACCGAAGCTCGTGTTCAGCGCTGGGCCCCCGGCATGGAGGCGGTAGAGCACCTGGGTGATAGGCGTGACGGTGACCGTGACCGTAGCGGTGCTGGTGAGGCTCGGGCTGCCGTTATCCTGCACCTGCACGGTCAAGGCGTAGGTGCCGGTGCTGGTGAGCACGGTCGCATTCACGACTTGCAGCTGGTTGCTCACGAAGGCGAAGGCCCCACTAGGGTTGCCCGCTGTAATAGCGTAGGTGAGCGTCTGCCCCGCATCGGGGTCGGTAGCCACGACCGTGCCGACCACCGTCCCCGCCGGCGAGCTAGCCGGTATCGAGAACGATTGATTGGCCACCACCGGGGCCTCATTGACATTGGTCACTTGGATCGTGAAGCTGGCCGAGCTAGTAAGCGTACCATCCGAGGCTTGCACGGTAATCGTGTGTAAGGTCGCCATTTCGTAGTCCAGCAGCGTGCCGTTGGCCACCGTGACGACGCCCGTGCTGGCGTTGATAGCGAAACGCCCGCCTGCGCTGTTGGTCAGCGCATAGGTCAGGGTGGGACTGTCGGCATCGGTCGCCGTCACCGTCAGGCCGACCAGCGCGCCGGCAGCGGCGTTCTCGGCCACGGAGTTAGGCGCCGGGTCCACATCAACCGGTACGGAGGGCGCGCCGTTGACGGCCTGTACTTGCACTTGCTTGGTAGCTGCGTTGCTGTTGAACGTACCATCATTCACCAGGAAGCGCACGATGCGAGTGGCCGTCGTGGGGGCGGCCGCGCTGTTGCGGTAACGCACGCTGCGTAGCACGGTCTGGTACTGGTCCACCGGCGCGGTGCCGGTCAGGGCAAGAATGCCGGTTGTGGCATTATAGGTGCCGGTGACGGCCGCGGTAGGGGTAAAGGTGAGCGCATCCTGATTGCTCACCAGGCCGCTGCTGATATTGACCGTGGCCGAGACTAAGTTTGGGCTGTCGGCATCCGTGAGCAGGAGGCCCGCGTCCACCACCGTGGCCACTTGCTCGGAGGCCGTAGTCGTGCCGGCGGTGGTGGTCACCACCGGAGCGAAGACCACCGTGAAATTGGTCGTGCTGGTGGCCGTGCCACTAGGGGTCGTCACACTCACCGGACCGGTGGTGGCACCAGCGGGTACGGTGGCCGTGAGAGTAGTGGCATTGACCACCGAAAAGCTCGTGGCAACCACCTCTTTGAAGCGTATGACCGTGGCCCCCGTCAGATTCGTGCCCGTAATGGTCACGCTGGTGCCCACTGCTCCGCTGGCGGGGGTAAAGCGAGTGATCGTTGGCGCAGGTGCGGCCAGGGTTTTGCTCGCCACATTACTGTTGTTGGTGCCATCATTGACCAAAAAGCTCACGGTGCGGTTGGCCGTTAGGGGAGCAGCCGAATTGTTGCGGTAGCTGACGCTGCGCAGTACCGCCTGCCATTGCGCTATCGTTGCTCCAGGACTAGGTGCATTCAGGGTTAGTAAGCCACTGGAAGCGTCGTAGCGGCCGGTGATAGAACCCGTAGGAGTGAAGGACAGCACGTCTTCACTGCTGACCAGCCCGCTGGTGATACCAACCTGAGCCAGAACCAACGTAGGACTATCGGCATCCGTGACGGTTAGGCCGGGGTCTACGGGGGTGGTGGTCTGCGGGGAAACCGTGGTGGCGCCAGCCGTGGTCGTGATAACCGGATTCGCGAGGACGGTAAAGCTGGCGGTGCTGGTCAACGTGCTCTGGGTGGTGGTTACTGTAAGGGGCCCGGTCGTGGCGCCAGCGGGGACCGCCGTCGCTACTTGCGTCGGGGAAAGGACCGCGAAGAAGGCAGCGGGCGTGCCGTTGAAGAAGACGCTGGTCACGAGGGGCGTACGGCCGTCTTCGGACACGAAGCCGATGCCTGTGATATCCACCCGGGTGCCGGGCCCACCGCTGGCAGGCGTGAACGTGAGCAGGGAAACCGCTTGGTTCAGGCGCACGCTCACCGTGTTGCTACTACTATTCGCGGTCAGCAGATCCAGGTCGTTGTCGCCATCCACATCGGCCACGGCTAGGTAGGGGGTATTACCGACGCTCACGATTTGGCTAGGACTCCCAAACGTGCCGCCGTTGTTGCGCCGCACGATTACCGTGCCGGCAGGATTGCTGCCGCTACCGAAACCGATACTGATACCGCCCGTGAGTAAGTCTAGGTCCCCGTCCCCGTCCACGTCGGCTACTACCAAGCTGCTAATAAAATTTCCCGAGCCAAGATTGATATCACTGCCGCTGAAACTGCCCGTTCCCGAATTAAGACGTATGCTCACGGTGCTGGTGATGTTGCCGTTAGCCGTGAGTAGGTCCAAGTTGCCATCCCCGTTCACATCGGCCACTATCAGTCGGCCAGGGTTGCTGCCGACGGATACCTCCAGCCCGCTGCCAAAGCTGCCCATGCCGTTACCTGGGCGCACGCTCACCGTATTACTGGTAAAGTTAGCCGTGAGGAGATCCAGGTTACCATCCCCGGTTACATCGGCAGCAGCCAGATTGATCGAGTTGCTACCGACATTCACCTCCGTTGTTCCACTGAAGCCCCCTTGCCCATTGCCAAGCCGAACGCTCACGGTGCTTTCGCCCCCGTTGGCGGCCAGGATATCGAGGTTCCCGTCTGCGTTTACATCGGCGGCCACTACACTAAAGCAGCGACTGTTTGCGGTTGTACCGATAGGCACGTCTGGGGCATTACTGAAACTGCCTCCCCCACTATTAAGGCGCACGCTCACGAAATTGGAGAGACTGTTTGCGGTTAGGATATCCAAATCGCCGTCCCCGTCTACGTCGGCGGCTACCACGCTCACAGGTTCACTGCCCACGGACACGTTTGGTCCATTGCTAAAGCCCCCTGTGCCATTGTTGAGGCGCACGCTCACGGTGCCGGTACCACTCCCTGGGCTCTGGTTAGCTGTGAGTAAGTCTAGGTCGCCATCGCCGTCTATATCGGCCGGTGTCACGCTCACCGGGGTGCCCGGTACGGTCAAGTCAGTGCCCCCGCCAAATGTGCCTGGCCCCACACCGGCCTGGGTGGTAAACTGATACACGCGGGGCGTAGCCGCCGTGCCGGTGCTGCTGCGCACCGTGGCCGGGGCCGTCACGAAGACCGTCTCGCCGGGCTTGAAGTCGGTGGTCGGGTTCACCGTGAGCGTGCTGCCGCTGGCCGCGTACGTGGCCGCTTTGCGCCCGCCGGCCTGCTGGGAAAATACGCGCACCTGACTGGCCGTGGTGGTGTTCAGCGTCTGGTTGTAGGTCAGGCGCACGTCGGTGCCGCGCGGGGCCACGTTGGTGTTACGCGCCGGGGTGGTGCTGGTGATCGTTAGTTGAGCCTGGGCCCCCAGGCTTAGCCCGAGCAGCCCGGCCAGCAGCCCTAGGCGGCCTAGAGGCCACCGCCGAGCGCAACTCGCAGATAAAGGTGTTGTCATGAAGGAAGAAGAGAAGGAGGGAGAAAAGAAATGAACGGTTCGGTGCAGTTGCCTGAAACGAAGATATTCTAGGCTTTTGCCTAGATCCTAACCAAGCACTACCCCTAAACAGGGGGGTGCCTCGCTTTTTTCATCCCCCTGTTTAGGGGTAGTGCTTGGCTTGCGCCAGGCGGCATGGCCCCCAACCTTTCGCCCACGCTCGCCCGTATTTCCTTTTCTGCTCTATGCTGCCGATCACACCGCTGCGCCTGGCCCTCCTAGAAGACGACCCCACCGTGCGCTAACTGCTGCACGGCTACCGCTGCCGCCAATCTGAGTTCGATTGCGTGGCGGTGGCCGGTTCGGTCGACGCCTTCTTGGTGCAGCTGCCTGACCTAGTGGCGCTGCCCCATCTGGTGCTGCTCGACAGTGGCCTGCCCGGCCTCAGCAGTATTGCGGCCTTGCCCCTGCTACGCCAGCTGCCCAACGCCGACTTCGTGCTGCAGACCGTGTTCGAGGATACCGACCGCATCTATCAGGCGCTGTGTGCCGGGGCCTCGGGCTATCTGCTCAAAAGCACCCCACCCGCCGACATCAAAGCCGCCCTGTTCGACGTGGCCTGGGGCGTCGTCCTCATGAGCCAGGCCGTCGCGCGTAAGGTGCTGGGCTATTTTAAACCTAGCCCCGTCGCCCCCACCACCGACCTGACCCCGCACGAGCGACAGGTGCTGGAAGGTTTGGTCGAGGGGCTGAGCGAAAAGCAGGTCGTCCTGCGCCTCGACCTAGCTCCCCAAACGGTCCACTCCTACAGCAAGCAACTCTACCGCAAGCTGCACGTGCGCAGCCGCGCCGAATTCGTGTGCCGCACCCTGCGCGACGGGCCGTTGACTTAGGTCCTCAAGACACACGCGTGCGGCTACGCAACAGGCAGCCTAACCCACGGCCACTTAGTTGGCAACTCCCTTGATGGGCCGTGACGATTCGCACAAACGGTGGTTTCGCTGAACGATCGAGGTGAGAAAACGCCTAGGCTCTACGCTAAAGCTGATTCTTTGTACTCCTAAAGCAAGCTTGTTGGTTCAGGAAAAGGAGGAGCCAGCCTAGACCAGACGTACATGAACCCTGCTTTGCGTTGACATTTCAGTGGATGCTGACCCTAGGTGGACTAGGCCTTGCCTCTGTTGCTGCGCATGTTCAGTGTTCGTGATGGCAAGGTCATTCCATGCACTAGGTGCTACTGTGTAAAAGTAGTCTCCAAGGAGAGCATCGGTCGACCAAAGATCTTTTGAAGGAGCGTCCAGTGTACCTGCGACGGGCCCGGCCGTCACCAAGCATCGGCTAAGCCTGTCGCGGGAGGTAGCGTAGCAGAAGGCGGATTGACCAGCAGGAGTACGAGCTTCTACCCCAGTTCTCGCGGCAGCTGGTAGTTCTAGTGGCTTGGCTTAGAAGCAGCCAATCTGTATCTTGTTGAAGGCCACTAATGATTCCTGCTATGAGCTTGCTATCCTCTCCGCTACGGCTTGGGGAGCTGGACATTGCTTCCCCCTACGACATCCTGTATCAAGCAGGCGAACTGCTGGCGCGGCGCAATGCCCGGGGTGAGCTTTTTCTCCGCGGCTTTCTGGCGGAAGTGGTCGTGACGTTGACCTTTTGCCAGTGGCAAGTAAGCCTGCCCCAATATAACCGGTACGTAGCGCCGCAACGCTTCACCCCGCAGGAAGCAGCCGAGCAGTTTGCGGATCTGGACGGGGAACGCTTACAGGCGCTGTTGGGCGGCTACGGCCGCACGGCGTACCAGCTGTTGGATCCACTCTATCCAGGCTTCACCGATCAGTTGCTGGCGCAGTTGCTACCCGAGCCGTTGCCGTTGGTGACCCGCCCTCGCCCGGCTGTGTACGATTTCGGCCGCGTGCTGCAGGCATATGGCGTTTCCTTGCACGTGGACGCTCCTGAGCCGCAGCTCGTATTTGCCGCCCCCACCGTCCCGCGAGAGTCCCCAACGGATGAGGAACTGGTGCTCGCCTGTGTGATCGTGTTCATGGCGCAACTGAATCTAACCCCTTGGTTGGCACACCTAGCTGCCTGCGAACCCGCGCGCGCGCTGACGCAGTTGCTTGGGGCCTTGGCCCGCGGCGATCTGCAGGAGCCAGCCTGGGGAGGCGTGATCCCGAAGCTGCTAGGCAGTGGGCGGGCCCAACAACGGGTGCGCGAGCGCCTAACAAGTCAACCTTGGCCCTTGAGCCTGCTGCTCCACCTGTTCGCGGAGGTCTATGCGGCGCCCGAGCGTCTCGAGCCCATTTACGCTCAACGAGCGCCCTTCCGGCTCCTGCGCACCGCCTTGGACCAACTACCGGCTGGGCCGCCAGACCCACCAGCGCGGCGCGGCACGTGGATAGCCAGCATTCTGGATGGTCTAGACGAGCTAACCGTACTCGCGGACGCACAAGGGAACGCAGTTGCTTCCCTGCGCTTCGCTCAGATGGGACAGCTCGTTCTACAGCAGCTACCCTGCCCAGCCGACCCTGCCCAAGCCGAAGCGTGGTTGGCGCGCGTGCAGGCGCAGGAACACCGGTGTAGCTGGAGTACACTCTCCCCCGAGCAGCCGTTAGACAAGGCCACGGTGTGGAGCTTTGGCGGTTATGCCGGCACCGTACGTCTGGCCACCCAGTCGTTCTGCGAGGCCGCTGCCACTTGGTACAGTCAAGGCCGGGTGAGGAATCAACTCTGGAGCGCCTCGGCCCACGCACTGGAGCGGCTGCGCCTAGGTCTGCGCCTGGGCTATGCTCTTAGTCAGCAACAGCCGCTCACGGCAGCAGAGGAGCAAGAAAACCAGCGCTATATGCTGACGTACCTGCTGGAGCACCTTCGCCAGGCGCAGCAAACGTTACTGGGTCAACTCGACCAGATCCGGCCTCCCCAGTCGGCGCTACCTAACTGGGCGGAGTCGATGATGGGCCCGCTTCCGGAAAGCGCGGAACACACGTTATGGGGACGAGAGGTGAGTTGGAGGCAGTCGGTCGTCGAGGCGCTACGTACCTACGGCTATGGGCCGCAGGTGCTACAACGTTTGGGCGAACTGGAAACGCTGTTGCACACGCAGCCAGAGAACGTGCGCTGGGAAGCGAATACGTCCGCTTACTGGGCCGAAGAAGACCACGTCTACCAAGATGTGCTGGCTGACTTGTTGTGGCAAGAATATCTGGGCTTGTTCAGCGCCCGTCACCACGAGGACGGGACCCCGGTCATTCCGCTGCCTGCTGAGCTGACAACAACAGCTGAGCGGCACGCCTACTACGAGGCGTACCTGACCGCGCACCCCGACGAATTTACCCCGCCCGGGGTGTTGAACCTGGCACCCACCTTGCGCTCCATGGCCGAGTGCCGGGCCGAGTATGAGTTTCTGCTAGATCAGCCCACTCTACCGGGGCGTACGCAAGCCTTGCAGGAGCTCCTGCAGGAGCCCGTTATGGCCCACCTCATCGGACGCGACTTTACGCCGGACCCTGCCCCGCAGGCAGGACGCTACACCCTCTACTGGCGTTATGAGCCCTTTCACCAGTACCCAGAGCCGGTGGGCAGCTGGGGCCAGCAACTGGGTCTGCACTTGTCACGCGTGTGCTTGAACGCGGCCCGTGACACAGGCTTCTTTTTCTACGACCTAGATCATAACCAATACATTCTGGGCCATGTGGCGGTGGTACGCAAGCAGCAGGGCCGCTGGCGGCTACACGAGGAGGAACCCAGGAAGGAAGATTATCAGCAGGGTGGTAATTGATAAAGGTATCCAGCCCGTCGTCGTGGTTGGAGGTGGTCTCGCGACAAGGGTCAGGTCTGGTCTGCCTCCTGAAACGAACGTCCTGAAACACTCGTTTCAGGAGATCTTTCCTGGAAAAGTTGATCCTTTTTCCTCCCGGAGAGTTGCAGCGCAAGACCAACGCAATGGTGTCCACCTTAACCGTCGTTTTCGAAGCGTATGAAATGACTTCCTCTACGCTTGGGCTCAGGAAATTCTGCTGCTTGACTGGTGCATAGTTCAGCTCCCCGCCTGCAGACGCTTGAGACAATTAAAACGGCGCCTGAAAAGAGGGTCACGTGAAATAGAGAACGGCCCCTTGCAGCAGCGTCAACAGCAGGGTAATGTCCCAGAAAGCGGCTTTGCGATTTTTATGGTGCAGCAGCCAAATAGCCGCCCATGCGCCAAGCGCCGCGCCCGGCAGCGTAACAAGGTGGAGCGTTTTTTCGGCAATGCGTTGCTGCTTTTGTTGGGCTTTCCGTTTATCCCAGGCTAAGAGCAGGAAACACAGTAGATTGAAGAAGAACAGGCAACTCAACAGTAGTTTCATGGTGCAGGAGGCAGGCTTTTCTGCTTAGGCTATTCGGCGTTTCGGCTGGGGTAGTCGCGGCACTGGTCTGAACCGCTTGGGCGGGCTCAAGAAGGGGCGAGGAAGGCGAGATACTAGTGGGTTGGCAGCTGAAGCGTGCACCGGCAGGGTCGCAAGTTATGGAACTGCGGTCAAGGAAAATGTCGGAAAGACAAAGGATCCTTTAAGCGTGATGCTTGGAACAAGCGTAAGTAGCAGACAAGGTAGAACGCGGTAGGTTGCAGCCGAGTATCATCGTGGCCCCGGCTAGCGCAGAATGGGTAATGTGTTTTGAGGAGGCATACCGCTCAGTAGAATAAATTCTTGGAAATATAGACTACTTTGCTGAGCCACATGCAGCAGTTAACAGGCTGCTTTTGTTCTCCGATTTGTCTTTCCACGCCTGACAAATGCGCTGTCAGTAAATCTCTCTTTCGTACGAAGTTTTATGATGACTGCTGAGCAAGAAAGGCAACAATGGGATGACTTTCGAGGAGGCGATCAGCAGGCATTCGCGCAACTGTTTTTGCGCTATTATGAGCGGCTCTTTACCTATGGATGTAAGTTAGCAGCAGACGAAGAACTCGTGAAGGACTGCTTACAGGAGTTATTTCAGAAGCTGTGGCAGCGCCGCCAGCATCTAGGGGCAGTAACTAGTCTGCAATCTTATCTATTTATCGCGCTACGTCGGCAGGTAGGGGATGCGCTCCAGCGCAGCAAAGCGCAGCAGCGGCTAGCTGCCGAACCCGAATTTGAGATTACTTACTCGCACGAAGATTTTTTGATCAGCGAACAGCTGTCGCAGGAGCAAAATGAGAAGCTACAGCGCGCGCTTAACAAACTGTCTAAGCGCGAGCGGGAAGCGCTCTACCTGAAGTTTTTTGATGGATTCTCCTATGAGAAGATTGCCGAAATCATGGGGGTGAACGTGCAATCCATTCGTAATCTCATCTACCAAGCCCTGCAAGCCCTGCGAAAGGTATTTGTGGCTGTATGGTTATTCCTACTCTTAGCTCACCACGGCTAAATAGGAAGTTTTATAAAAAAAATTAACATACTGGTAATAAGACATTTGTGTTCTTTTAGTGTATTTTATCTGAAAAAAGTTGCTGTCGGAACCAGTATAAAACGAGAGCTAGGTCGTCCTATTAACAAACGAGGGTTGCTTAGCCCTTTCTTGTTGCATGGACTACGACGACTATACCACCGAAGAGTTTGCTGCAGATGAGTCGTTTCAGGCCTATAGTTTGGGCACTGATGCGACGGCCAGGGAATTCTGGCTGAAGTGGCAGCAACAGCACCCAGCCAAAACGGCGGAGCTGAACGAAGCCAGCGAACTGGTACGCCTAGTAGCGGGGCAGCGGCGGCGGGTTGTGCCGATGGCCGTGCAGCAACAGGAACTCGCAAAGTTATTGCACGCTATCAACCAACCGCCGGCACCCCGGCCGTGGCGGTTACGTCTGCGTCATATACGCGTCATGGCGGCGACTCTCTGCCTGGTGCTCCTGGCTGGCGTAGGCTCCTGGCTGTTGCAAGGGCCGACCAAGCCGAGCCAGTTGGCGCGCTACACCACTCCTTTTGGCCAGCAGCGACGGATCACGTTGCCCGATGGTTCTGTGGTGGTACTTAATGGTAATTCAACCCTCGAAACGGCAGCCCGTTGGCCCCAAGCTGGGCGCCGCGAAGTTTGGCTAACTGGGGAAGCCTATTTCGAAGTAAATCACCTTGCTCCTAAGAGCGTACGCAACGTGGCCAGCGCGGCCTCTCGTTTGCAATTCCAGGTTCACGCAGGCGATGTAGATGTAACGGTGCTAGGTACTAAGTTCAACGTAAACAGCCGCGGCGAACACACGCAAGTAGTGCTTAACTCCGGCAAAGTGCAACTTGATCGGCACGCGGCTTTCCATACTGAGCATGTGCTGTTGAAACCCGGCGAACTGGCCGAGTATTCTGCTCCTGCTCGTAGTCTGGCGACAAAGACGGTCAACGCTAGCGCCTATTCATCCTGGACGCACGGCTACCTGACGTTTGATCATACGCCCTTAGCCGACATTATTCCTTTAATACAACAAACCTACGGGCTTAACCTCACCGTGACGGATAAGAACATGCTTCGCCAGCAAGTTACAGGCTCCGTTCCGAATGATAATGCTGAAGTATTGCTGTCGGCGCTGTCCAAGGCTCTGAACGTGAAGGTCTCACGTACCGGCAATCAAGTGCAGCTGCTCCCGCTCTAAGCGAGCTTAATAAGGTGTTTCCTCCTTCTAATACTTCTAAAGTTCCCGTTACTATGCCCTACTCTACTCCGTCGCTGCCAGCACTGGCTGTGGCGCTAGCTTGCTGGCCAGGCGGCGTTTCACAAGGCCAAAGCACACCTGCGTTTCTAGCCTCTCTGCCATCGCAACAACGGCGGGAGCAACTGCTTGTTCCCGCTGAAAAAAAGCAACCCTTAACTACCGTCTTACAGCAAATAAAAGTGCAGTATGGAGTTAGCTTTTTTTACCACAACCAAGCACTCGATAAATTGATGGTGCCTGCTAGCTTGCCAGAGTTTAAGACCTGGGAAGAAAAGCTGCAGTACGTGCTTAAGCTAAGCAATCTGCAGGTAGAAAAGCTCAGCGCCACTGTTTACGTACTCTCTGAGCCAGCTCCTTTGAGTGCACAGACGCAAACGATTGCGCAACCGATTTCTTTGGTGCCAACAAGCGCCAACGCGGGTCTACAAGACGTAACGGTCGCGGGCCGCGTAGTAGACGCAAAAGGCGCGGGGCTGCCGGGCGTGACGGTGGTGGTAAAAGGCACTTCCATTGGCACAGGCACTGGCGCCGACGGGAGCTTCACCATCCAAGCACCCGAGAACAGTATTCTTGTGTTCAGCTTTGTCGGCTTTACGCGCAAAGAAGTACCTATAACAGGAGCCACGAGCAACCTCGCTGTCACGCTGGCGGAAGACACTCAAGCGTTGAGCGAAGTGGTGGTGGTAGGGTATGGTGAGCAGAAAAAAGAGACCCTAACGGGGGCTATTGCCACTGTCGATCAGAAGATTTTCCAAAACCGCGGGGTCGTTGATAATCCGCTGGCGGCGTTGCAGGGCGTCGTGCCTGGGGTAATAGTGACGCGCACGGCCGCGGCACCCGGACGAGCCAATTGGAACTTCCAGATTCGTGGCGCTTCTTCCGTTAACGGTAGCTCGCCTCTGATTGTAGTAGATGGCGTGGCGCTCAGCGACCAGAACGCGCTGAATACCATCAACCCGAACGACATTGATAATATCTCCTTTCTGAAAGATGCTTCGGCTGCCATTTATGGGGCGCGCGCTGCGGGGGGCGTGGTGCTCATCACTACGAAGCGAGCCAAAGCCGGTAAAGTAACGGTGCAGTACGATGGCTCGGTATCGCAGAAGCGCATTGGTTTGCAACCTCAGTTACTTAACCGTCAGCAGTTTGGACAGGGATTGATCGACGCTACGACCAACGACAACTACGGCGTGCCGCGTACCGACTACATCTGGTACAAAATGGGGGTGGCTATGACTAATCCGCCTGCGTCAGGCTACCTCGACAAGGCTGGCGCCGCGCAGGTCGGCTTCAACGACGTGAACGACCTGCCTCTGTTCGATAACAGCTGGGTGGATGTGCTCTGGGGCCGTGCCACCTCAACCCAACATAACCTGAGTGTATCGGGACGGGGTGATAAAGCTGGTTACCGCGTGTCGCTGGGCTATTTGAAGGACAACAGCTTGCTAAAGTGGGGCAACAACTCCAATACCCGCTACAACATCCGCCTCACCCACGACTACCAGTTTACGGATAAGTTCAAGCTAGAAACCAACCTTTCACTGGAGCGCAACGACGTTATTCAGCCAACGTTGGTCAGCAGCGTACTCGGACAATACCAGCAGCCGGGCTTTCCGGTGAACACCATCAACGGCAAAGCCTATTCCTGGGGCACGCAGTACAGCCCCAACGCCCAGGCTGAGCTAGGGGGCGACACGAAGGAGACGAATAACCGCATCTTTACCAACTTCCGCCTGAGTTACGACTTCAACAAGCACTTGCGGGCCGTATCGACGCTCGGCTACAACTGGGCACTGTCGGAAATTGCGTCCCAGCAGAAGTCCATTCAGTGGTATAACTACACCGAAACTATTCAGGCGGCCGATAACCCTACCCGGCAAAACACCTTCTATGCGCGCCGCACCGTGCGTGATGCGTACGCCAACCTGAACGGCTTCCTGGAGTACACGAACACCTTCGCCGAAAACCATGCGGTGGGGGTGACAGCCGGCGTGAGCTATGAGCGCGACGAATACCGGGACTTCCGCACTCAAACCAACTTCCTGGCCAGCGACCTAGTGCCTTCGTTGAACCTAGGTATCGGCGACGCAACGACGCGCAGCAACACCGAAAGCCAGAACCACTATGCCATTGGTTCGTACTTCAGCCGCATCAACTACGCTTACCGGCAGAAGTACTTGCTCGAAGCCAACCTGCGCTACGACGGCACCTCAAAGTTCAACGCCGCCAACCGGTGGAAGTTCTTCTACGGACTGTCGGGCGGGTGGCGCGTGTCGGAGGAAGGGTTCATGAAGAACGTTTCGTTCCTGAATGAGCTGAAACTGCGCGGCTCGTATGGTGTGCTCGGCAACCAGAATGGCATCGGTCTTTACGACTACATCCAAACGCTGAGCGTGACGGCTACGTCCGGCCAAACGAGTTCGGGGTTCCCTATTTTAGGAGCTAACCCGGCCGTGCTAGTGGGGCCTACTTCTGGTTTAGTAAGCCTGAACCGCACCTGGGAAAAGGTAGAAACTTCCAACGTGGGCCTCGATTTCAGTGTCTTAAATCGTCGCTTGTCGATCAGCGGGGACTATTTCATCAAGCACAACCGCAATATGCTGCTGGATCAGACGTATCCGGCGGTGCTCGGTGCCACGGCGCCCAAGGCCAATATTGGCCACCTGAAAACCTGGGGCTGGGAGGCGTCTTTGCAGTGGCAGGACAAAGTTGGTGGTGTAAACTACCGCTTCGGAGGCAGCATCACCGATAACCAGAACCGGCTTATCAACTATGGCGGTGCCAAGGTGATCAATGCCGGCTACAACACGGCAGTAGAAGGCTCCCCAATCGGCTCCTATTTCGGGCTGGAATACGCGGGCCGCATTCAGACGGAGGAGCAGTTGGCCGCGTACCGGAAGCTAGCTGTTGGCAACAACATTGGCATGCCGATTACGAGCTACAACGCCGACGGCTCCGTCAATCCCAAAGCGCCCGGCGTGCGGCTCGGCGACAACATGTTCAAAGACCTGAACGGCGACGGCAAGCTCACCACCGACGACCTAAAATACATCGGGCGCGACGACCCACGCTACAGCTTCTCCTTCAACCTAGGTGCCGATTGGAAAGGCTTTGACTTCAACGCCATCTTCCAAGGAGTCGGGGAGCGGACGATCTTCCGCACGGGCGATTGGCGGGTGCCGTTTGGCTCCATATTTCAAGGTCAAACGAATTTCTGGTACGGCAACACCTGGACGCCCGAAAACACGAACGCCTACTACCCAAATTTGTCGGCTAACACCAACGGCGTGAACTACAACAACTACAACTACTACGCCTCCACGTGGTCGGTGCAGAACGGGGCGTACCTGCGGCTGAAAAACCTGGTGGCCGGCTACACGCTGCCCCAGTCGATTTCTAAGCGTGCCGGCCTGGAGCGGGTGCGGGTGTATTACGCTGGCAGCGACCTGTGGGAAACGACCAAAATTAAAGATGGCTGGGACCCCGAAGCTTCCCGCCTAGTCGGGCGCGACAATAACAACTCCACACCCTTTGAGCGCTACCCCTTCTTCCGCCTGCATACCCTCGGAGTTAACCTGACCCTCTAACGCCTATTTCCACACTCGCAATCATGAAAAACTTGCAAAAAACCTGCGTGCTGCTACTGGCGGGAGGGCTGACGCTGACGCAAACCAGCTGCAACGACGTGCTGGACCTAAAGCCTTTGGACGCTATTACCGACGTTTCGTACTGGCAAACGCCTAATGACTTCCTGTTGGCCGCCAATGCTTTCTACACCTATGAGCGCAACTTCGGGGAAGTAGCCTACGACGTAGTGCCCAACAGTACGACGGTCAACTACCACGCGGACTTCAACGCCGACCTAGGTTTCACGGGGGTAGCCAATACCACAAACGCCTACAGCCGCGGGCTGAACACCGTGCAGGTCACTGATAACAACTATAACACGGCCTACACGCGCATTCGCAACATCAACTACATGCTCGGCAAGGCGGCCACCTACACCAGCCCCGATGCTATCAAGCAGTACGTAGCGGAGGCTAAGTTTTTCCGGGCCTATGTATACTTCGATTTGCTGCAATACTACGGCGCCGTCCCCATCGTGGAGCAAACGCTGGCGCCGGGCGCGCCGGAGCTGCAACTGCCCCGCAACTCGCGCGACGAAGTGGTTAACTTCATCATCCGCAACCTGACGGAGGCCTTGCCGGATGTACCCGCCAAATCGGGGCAGCCGACCACCGACCTAGGTCGCGTGAACAAGGAAGTGGTGCAGGCGTTCCTGGGTCGGGTGACGTTGTACGAAGGCACCTGGCAGAAATTCAAAGGCAACGCCAGCCGCGGTGCCGAGATGCTGGATAAGTCGGTGACGGCTAGCAATGCCGTGATTACCAGCGGCGCTTACAGCTTGTTTGCGCCGGCGGTGCTCGGCGATTCGGCCCAGAAGTACATGTTCATTCTGGAGAACGAGAAGTCGAATCCGGCGAACTTGACCAAGACGGCCAACAACGAATACGTGCTAGCTAACCGCTACAACTCTACCCAGCGTCAGATCCGCAACAACATTTCGCGCCAGGGCAACAATATCATTCCGACCCGCAACTTCGCCAATCTGTACTTGTGCCGGGACGGGTTGCCAGTGGAGAAGTCGCCGCTGTTCCAAGGGTACGCCACGATAAAATCGGAGTACGTGAACCGCGACAACCGCATGCGCTACAACCTGAAAATGCCGGGGCGGGCTTACTGGTTTGGCGTGAACAATCCGCGCGTGGACTGGACTGGCGGCCCCGCTGATCTGAAGACAGCCAGTACGGCATCCTTCGACCCCACTATCAACAGCTCAACCGGTTACGCCAATCAAAAGTGGATTTCGGAGCGTGCCGTGGCCGATAACGAAGAAGGCTACGACTATCCGGTTATTCGCTACGCGGAAGTTTTGTTGAACTATGCCGAGGCGATATTTGAGAAGAACGGCTCCATCAGCGACGCTGATTTAGATAAATCATTGAACCTGGTGCGCCAGCGCGTAAACAAGTCCATGCCCAAGCTCAGCAATGCGCTGGTGAATAGCAACGGCCTGGATATGCGCACCGAAATTCGCCGCGAACGGACCATTGAATTGTACATGGAAGGTTTCCGGTTCGACGATCTAAAGCGCTGGAACACGGCGGTAAGTGTGCTGAGCCAACCGTTGATCGGCGTAAAGTGGACAGGCACGGAATACCAGACCAAGTGGCCCGTGAAAGCTTCTACTCCGAAAACCGCTAACGGCGAGCTAATTGTGGATGCCACACGCTCCTTTAGCGAAAAGAACTACTTGCTGCCCATTCCGTCGCAGCAGATCCAGCTAAATCCTAATCTCCAGCAGACGACGGGCTGGTAACTGCCTCTTTCTTGGATTTATACGTGAACGAGCCTGCCAGGATAATTCATTCTGGGAGACTTGCCGGGGGCTCGTTTGCTTATGCGAAAGCAGAAACGCGCTACGAAATACAGTTCGTCCAACTCCCACCATCCTATTTCCTGATCCATCATGAATCATTCTTCTACCGTTCTTTCGCCGGCGGCTGCGCTGGGGTGGTCTGGTAAGGCCGCCGCATTGCGCGCCAAGCTAGGTCTGCTGTTGGGGCTGCTCGTGTGGCTAGGTCCTTGGCAAAAAGCCTGGGCGCAGAATGGACTTCTCAACGATGATTTTTCCACTGGCAACACGTTCGGCTGGGTGTCGCCCAACGCGGGTGCCACGGCGAACCTCGTGAACGGCAAACTGGTGGTGACGCCGGTGAAGGTGAACACCAACAACTACCGCGGCGATTTTCAGCGGACCGGTGGCGCGATGTTTCACGCCGGCGCGTACCCCATCATTGCCGTGAAGTTTCGCAAGCCGCCACGCTGCAACATCTTCTTCGACACCAACCTAGGCTCGTACAACAACGGCAATAACAACGGCACTAAGCTGGAAACCGGCGACGAGGACGTGTTCTACTGGGATTTGTCGGCGGGCAAGCTAGGTACGACTACGCTCTCAACCACCCAGTCGACGGTGCTTTCCCTGTTTCAGTTTAAGCTCGCGGAAATCACCTACACGCAGGCCCAACTCGCGGCCAATGATTTGTCGTACCCAATCAGCTGGATCAAGAGCTTTCCTTCGGTGGCGGCCTTGCGGACCTCGGTAGGATTGCCGGCCACGCCGCCCACGCCCATCAACTTCACCGGGCCTTTTGTGCACCCTGGCATTTTGCACAGCACGGCCGACCTAGCCCGCATCAAGAATCAGGTGGCCAATAAATTCGGGCGGGTGTATGCTAGCTACCAGTTGTTGCTGAGCTCCAGCCGCGCTTCGGCCACGTACAGCAAAGCTGGCCCGTTCAAGTACATCACCCGCGATGCTACCCTGACCATCTCGACGCCCACGGGCAGCGTAAATGGCGGTACGGCGAAGAATGGGATTGAGAACGACTGCCTAGCGGCCTACTACAACGCCCTGATGTGGAACATCACCGGCAACGTGGCCCACGCTCAGAAAGCCGTTGAAATCTTGGATGCCTACGCCGACTTCACGGTGGGCATTCAGGGCGCCGACGCTGAGCTGAATGGGCTGTACGGCTTCATGTTCGCCAATGCCGCGGAGTTGATCAAGGCAACCTATTCGGCGTGGCCCGTCGCCAGCGTCACCAAGTGCCAAACCATGCTCAAGAGCGTGTTTTATCCCACGCTGCAAAACTTCCGACCCTGCGCGCACGGCAATTGGGACATCATCTGCATGAAAGGGCTGATGGCCATTGCCGTGTTCAGCGACGACAACACCATGTTCAACCGCGCCGCCAACTACTTCTACACCGGCGAAGGCAACGGCAGCATCGACAACTACGTGCTGACCGCCGACGGCCAGTTGCAAGAAAGCAACCGCGACCAGCCGCACACCATGCTAGCCATCGGTAGCCTGGCCGAAATTGGGGAAATAGGGGTGAAGCAGGGTATTGACTTCTATGGCGCCTCCAACAATGCCATTCTGCGCGGCTACGAGTACACCGCTCGGTACAACCTCGGCAACACCGTGCCCTACGTGACGGCCTATGACTACTGCGAGCGGAACTACACCGACCAAACGCCCGAGGCAATTTCGGCTAACGGGCGCGGCGACTTCCGGGCGGTGTTTGAAATTGCCTACAACCACTACGTGTTCCGCAAGGGCTTAACAATGCCCTTCACCTTGCAGGTGCTAGGTCGCGTAGGGCCGGAAGGAGCACCCGCGGGTGCAGACAATCCGGGCTACGGGTCGTTGCTGTTCTACCTAAATCCGGAGCCAAACTATCCTGTCGTCACGAACCCCGTGGATCCCAGTGCGGGCCTGATCAACGACAACTTCACTACCGGCCCCGACGGTTGGGTAACGGCTACCACCGGCTCCACGGCTGTGGTAGAGAATGGCCAATTGAAGATTACGCTTGCCACGCAACCCAACGGCAGCAAGCGTGGCGACATCAAGCGCTCGGCCGGGGCGGTGCTCTACCCACCGAATTACCCCATTCTGGCCGTTAAAATGACCAAGCCCGCCGTGGGCAACGTGACGCTGGACACGAACCTAGGTTCGTACGGCAACGGCGCCAACAAGTGGACCGGCAAGATTGGCGACGACATTTACTACTACGATCTGCGCCTGACCGGTTTTGGCGCCGGCCCCACGTTCCCCTCGACCACAGCGCCCACCACGTTGTCGACCTTTCAGTTCAAAGTGGCCGACATCACCTCCGGCGAAGCTAGCTACAGCATCGATTGGGTGAAAACAGCCAAGAATGTGTCGGAGCTGACGGAGGTGATAATGAGCGCAAAAGCTAACCAGACCAAAGACGCCGCCAGTCTGCTGGTGTACCCAAATCCCAGCGCCGGCAAGTTCTGGGTGAGTCTGCAAGAGAAGTTGCAAGAAGGGGCCACGCTCAGCGTGTACTCGCTGGTAGGCAGCAAAGTTCTTTCGCAGCGCCTGACCGCAAATGCTCAAACTATCGACTTAAGTCAGGTGCCCGCCGGCGTGTACCTGCTCCGGCTCACGAACGGGCAGCAGACGCTCACGCGCAAAATCGTCCGGCAGTAATACGCTTTTGCTAGCAGCGGAGCAGGCCCGTTCAGCCGCTCCGCTGCTAGGGCTAGCTTTCCTGAAAGCATCCGAAAAAGCTAGCTAATCCGGCCCGCAGCCACCCTGCTCGGCCGCGCTTTACTTCCTCGTTTTCTCTATGATTTTCAACCTGCTTTTCACTCCTAACGCTAGCTCTTGGCTAGGGAAAAGGCTGCTACTCGTGGCTGCCTGTCTCGCTGTTGATTCCGCTGCTTACGCGCATGCTAGCTTGCCAACGGTCGCCGAAACCACCGTGCATTCGCCCGATGGTAAAGTGGCCGTGACGGTGTATCAGCGCGAAACGGCGCCTGGTAAGCGCCAGCTCTACTACCATGTAGAATACGATAAGCTGCCCGTGGTGCTGGAGTCGGCCCTCTCTGTCGACGTCGACAACCATTTGCTGGAGCTGGCCATGGCTTATCCGGTGGGCAAAAGCGCGCATTGGAGCGAGACCCTGACGGTGAAGCGCACCACTGTCACCCGCCGCGACACTGCCTGGACGCCTCTCTACGGCGAGCGGAGCCAGATTCCGGACCACTACGAGCAGGCCGAGTTAGAAATGGAAAAGGCCGACAACGACAAGTACCGCGTGAACCTGCAAGTACGCGCTTACAATGAGGGCGTGGCCTTCCGCTACTATTTCCCCGAGCATACCGGGGGCATGTACTTCCACATCACGGCCGAAAACGACGAATTTACGCTGCCCGAAGGCACCAAAGCCTACTTCACCAATTGGGCCCAAGGGCCGTACCAGGCGCTGCCGCTCAAAGACTGGCCCGACCAGAGCGAACGGCCCCTCACGCTCGCCTTGCCCAACGGCCTCTACGCTAGCCTCTGCGAAGCTAGCCTCACCGACTACACCCGCACCAAGTTCGCCCTCAGCCCCACCAAGCCCAACACGATTATCACGGCCCTCTATGGCGCGGTGGATGCCCTGCCGCCTGTGCGCACGCCCTGGCGCGCCATCCTGGTTGGCCGGCGGCCGGGGCAATTGCTCGAAAACAACTACCTGCTGCTGAACCTGAACGAGCCCAGTAAGCTCAAGGATACCAGTTGGATCAAGCCCGGCAAAATCATGCGCGACATCGTGCAGAGCACCGATAACGCCCTCGCCTGCATCGATTTTGCTGCTGCGCACCAGATGCAGTACATCCTGTTCGACTCGAAATGGTACGGCCCGGAATACCTCACGGCCTCCGATGCTACCAAGGTGAAGGCTGGGCTGGATATGCCGGCCATTATTAAATACGGTCAGGAAAAGGGCGTGGGCGTGTGGCTCTACGTCAACCAGAAAGCCCTGGCCCGCCAACTCGACGAGATTCTGCCGCTCTATAAAAAGTGGGGCGTGGTGGGCGTGAAATACGGCTTCGTGCAGGTCGGCTCGCAGGGCTGGACCAAGTGGCTGACCGAAGCCGTACGCAAAGCCGCCGATAACGGCCTGCTGGTGAACATCCACGACGAGTACCGCCCCACCGGCACCAGCCGTACCTACCCCAACCTGCTCAACCAGGAGGGGATTCGGGGCAACGAGGAGTTTCCCGACGCCACCCACAACGTGACGCTGCCCTTCACGCGCTACCTAGCCGGCGCGGCCGATTACACCATCTGCTACTACGACAAGCGCCTCAAAACCACCCACGCCCACCAGCTGGCCATGGGCGCGGTGTACTACGCGCCCCTCCAAACTCTGTTTTGGTACGACAAGCCCAGCGCCTACCAGGACGAGCCGGAGGTGGAGTTCTTCGAAAAAGTGCCTACCACCTGGGACGAAACCCGCGTGGTGCAGGGCGAAATCGGGCAGTACATCACCGTGGCCCGGCGCAAGGGCCGGGACTGGTTCGTGGGCACGCTCACGAATAACGACGGGCGCACGCTGAAGCTGCCGCTCAACTTTTTGCCCAAAGGCCAGCAGTACTCCGCCTCCATCTACTCAGACGACCCGTCGGTGAACACCCGCACGCATGTGGCCATCAAGCGCGTGAAAGTGAAGGCCAGCCAGACGCTCGACGTGAAGCTGCTGCCTTCGGGTGGGCAAGCTATTTGGCTCACTCCTAGCAAGTAACGAAGGGTCTGCCAGATGAAAATTCATTTTTATATCGTGTGTTTGCTGCTGGGAGCTAGCCTAGCTACGCAGGCGCAAGGCAAGCAAGCCTATTCTGCTTCGTCGCCCGATGGGAAGACGTGGGCGGAGTTTGTGGTAGATGCGCAAGGCCGTCTCACGTACCGCGTCAACTACGACGGTCGGGCAATCGTGTCCTCTTCGGCGCTAGGCTTCGACCTTGATGGTCGGCAAGTCGGCACCAATACCACCGTGCAAAATGCCACCCGACGCACTGTAAACGAAACATTTGCGTGGCCGCTAGGGGAGAATGACCATATCCAAAACCAATACCAAGAGCTAGACCTAGCCCTGAAATCGGCGGGGGTAATGCTGCACTTGCTTGCCCACGTGTACGACGGCAGTTTGGCGTTTCGCTACGTGTTGCCGGCTCAAGCTGGCCTGAGTAAAGCTGTGATGCGCAAGGAAAGCACCGAGTTCAACCTCACGGATCTTTACTCTATCTACCAGTACCACCACGAGTCGGTGTTTACGCCAACGCGGGTAGATTCCTTAACCACAACCTGCGACTTCCCGGCCACGCTCGTCAGCGACAAAGCTTACCTAAGCATCGGGGAGGCTGCCAACGACAACTTTACCAAGGCCGAACTGCAACGCGGCAAGGCGCCGCGCAGCCTAGCCGTAGCCTTTGCCCGCGACACCGCCGTGCAGGTGGCCTTACCATTTCAAACACCGTGGCGTACCATCAGCGTGGCGCGCACGGCTATCGGCTTGCACCAGTTCAGTGAGTTGAACCTGAAGCTCAACCCCGCGCCCGCGGGTGGCGTGCCGTCCGGCTTGATGCCGGGCAAGGTGATGCGGGCCCAACTCAATACCCAAAGCGGGCTCGACTGCATCAACCTCGCTGCTCGCCTCAACTTCCGCTACATTCTGTTCGATGCCGGTTGGTACGGGCCGGAGCGTGCCCTTACCTCGGACCCGACCGTCGTGATTCCGGCCATTGACTTGCCGAAGGTGATTCAATATGGCAAGGAGAAAGGCATCGGTGTTCTGCTGTACGTCAACTACATCGGCCTGCAAAACTACCTCGACACCATCCTGCCGCTCTACAAGCAGTGGGGCGTGGCCGGGCTGAAATTTGGCTTCGTGGATGGCTTCTCCCAAAAGGGTGTTACGTGGCTAGCAGGCGCCATCAAGAAAGTAAACGCCGCCGGCCTGATCCTCAACATCCACGACAACTACAAGCCTACGGGCCTGAGCCGCACCTATCCCGCGTTGTTCACGCAAGAAGGCATCCGCGGCGACGAGAACAGCCCCGACGCATTTCACACCACCACCTTGCCCTTCACTCGCTTCCTGGCCGGGCCGGCTGATTTCACCTATTGTTACCCGAACGCCAAGAACAGCTACAGCAAGAACCTGAAGGTGAGCATGGCCCAGCAGCTCGCCCTAACGGTGGTGTACTTCAGCCCGTTGCAAGCCATTTTCTGGTACGGCCGCCCCAACGAGTACACCAACGACGCGGAGATTGAATTCTTCAAGTACGTGCCCACCGTCTGGAATGAGTCGCACTACCTAGCTGGGGAAATTGGACAAAATATCAGCGTGGCTCGCCGCCACGGCCAAACGTGGTTTGTGGGCAACGTGGCCGGAATGCAGCCGTGGCAAAGCAGCATCAAGCTTGACTTTTTGCTCAAAGGTGCCCACTACACGGCTACCGTGTACGAAGAGGACGGCCAGGGCAGCATTGCCAAACGAACGCTGGACGTGCAAAAGGGCGATGCTTTCGCCTTCAACCTGCCCGCCAAAAGTGGTCAGGCCCTTATCCTAGAAGCCAAGAAGAACCCATGAGTGAGTTGACAAGGAAAGTTGCCAGAGGCCTAGCTAGCCTAGTGTTTATACTAAGCGCTGTTTCTGGTATAGGGGCCCAAGGCTTTGTGCATCCGGGTTTGCTACACAGCCAAGAGGACCTCGACCGCATGAAGCGGGCCATTGCCGCCAAGCAGGAACCCATCTACGCGGGCTACGAGGTGTTTCGGCAAAATCCTGCCTCCCAGGCCACGTACGCCATGCAAGGGCCGCTGGCCATGGTCGGTCGCAATCCGACTGTGGGCTCGGCCGCCTACGACGCCGACGCCAATGCCGCCCATCAAAACGCGCTGATGTGGTGCCTGACCGGCGACCATGCTTACGCCGACAAAGCCATAGCGCTGGTGAATGCGTGGTCGGGTACGCTCACCAGCATCACCGGGCGCGACGCGGTGCTTATGGCGGGGCTAGGTCCTTTTAAGATGGTGCAGGCCGCGGAACTGCTGCGCTATTCCAAGGCAGGCTGGGCAGAAGCCGACATCCAGAAAACCGAGCGACACTTCAGGGAGGTCATTTATCCGGTGCTGCGGGAATACGCGCCTTTTGCGAACGGCAACTGGGACGCAGCGGCCACAAAAACGGTGATGGCCATCGGCATTTTCTGCAACGACCGCTCTATGTTCGAAGATGCGCTGCACTACTACGTGAACGGCTGGGGCGACGGGCGCCTGACGCATTACATCATCAACGAAACCGGCCAGGGGCAGGAGAGTGGCCGCGACCAAGCGCACGCTCAACTCGGCATCGGCATGCTAGCCGAATGCAGCGAAATGGCTTGGCACCAAGGGCTTGACCTCTACGGCTACGCCGACAACCGCCTCCTTAAAGGCTTTGAGTATGCGGCCAAGTACAACCTAGGCCACGACGATATGCCCTTCGTAACCACGCTCGACCGCACGGGCAAGTACTTCCACCAGAAGATTTCCACGCAGGCCCGCGGTCAGCTCCGGCCCTTGTACGAGCAGGTGTACAACCACTACGTGCACCGTCGTGGCCTCGCGGCGCCCTTCACCCAGCAAGCCGCCGAGAAGCTACGCCCCGAGGGACCCGGCAAACCCGGCGCTGATCACCCCGGCTACGGCACGCTCTTTTACACCCGCTCCGCCGAAAAAGCTAGCCTAGCCACAACCAAACCCACTGCTCCCGGCGCGCTGGTAGCACAAGGGCAGTCTACGGGCGTGGTGCTGACCTGGGTGGCTGCCGTGGGTGCCACCAGCTACACCGTGAAGCGTGCTACGAAACCCGGCGGACCTTATGCGGTAGTCGCGCAGCGCCTCGCCACACCTAGCTATACAGATAAAGCTACCAAGCCCGGTGCGCTCTACTATTACACCGTTGCGGCGAGCAATGCATCGGGCGAGAGCCCCAATGCTTATGAAGTCGGCAGCAGCGCCGGCTTGCCCGCACAGTGGAAACAGCAGGATGTTGGACCGGTAAAAGTGGCCGGCTCCACCTTCTACGACGGCAAGCAGTTTCGGCTGGAAGGTGCCGGCAGCCGCATCGATAGCACCAGCGACCAGTTTCAGTTTGCCTACATGCTGCTGAAAGGGGATGGGATTATTACGGCCCGGTTTGTCCCGCAGGTCAGCTCCCAATTTTCGCAGCTCGGCCTGATGATGCGCGAAGGGCTGACCACCGATGCGCCGCACGCCTCGTTGCTGCTAGCCCCGCAGAAAACTGGCGAGATTGAAATGCCGAGCTGGACCATCAGCCTCGTCACGCGGGAGGCGAAGGGTGGCCCGACAGTGGTGCGCCACCGCAGCGAACCACTGGCCGAACCGGCCGTGACGTTCGGCCGCCTAGTGGGCTACTATTGGTTGCGCCTCGAACGCAAGGGCAACACTGTCACCGGCACCATCTCGCCCGATGGCAGAACCTGGACACCTGTTGGGAGCATCAGTACCACCCTCAAGAAAGACATGTACGTGGGCCTGCCTGCTTGTTCGCGCCTGACGACGGTGAGCACGACAGTGCGCCTAGATAACGTGTCGGTAACGGGCTGGAAACCTAGCTTATAAGCCTTGCGGCTAGCCCCGGCTTGCACTGGCAGGTCCGCTCAGTTGAAAAATTTAGTTACGCCATTTGCTGTATGTCCAAGCGCTTTTGCCTTTCTGCTTCCCTGCTTTCCTTATTGCTGCTTGGTGGCCTAGCACCTAGCTGCGCGCCCAAAATGAAGCCAGCGCAGGGCACATCCGCAGCTGCTACGCCGAGCTTCAGGGTGGAAGAGCAGCTAGCTTACTGCGCCGCGCAAGCCCGCAAAACAGTAGCGCAAACGGCCGATTACACGAAGCTGCCGCGCCGCATCAGCGCCGGCAAAAACCAGTGGGAGTACGTGGACCGCGAAGACTGGACCAGCGGCTTCTGGCCCGGCACGCTTTGGTATCTCTACCAGCAGCAGCCTACTGGTTTCTGGAAGGAAAAAGCAGAAGGATTCACCCAGAACCTAGCTCCCGTGCTCGACCACCAGACTGTGGACCATGACCTAGGGTTCATGTTCTATAGCAGTTACGGCAACGGCTACCGCCTCACGAAAGACCCCGCCTACAAACAAGTATTGCTGCGCGCCGCCGACTCGCTGGCTACGCTTTTCAACCCTAGGGTGGGCACCATCTTGTCGTGGCCGCGCATGGTGAAACAGATGGGATGGCCGCACAACACCATCATGGACAACATGATCAACCTGGAACTGCTGTTCTGGGCTAGTAAGAATGGCGGCCGTAAGGAGCTCTACGACATGGCCGTGAGCCATGCCCGCGTGACGAGTCAGCACCACTTTCGCCCCGATGGCACGAGCTACCACGTGGCCGTGTACGACGATAAAACCGGTCAGTTTCTGAAGGGCGTGACTCACCAGGGCTACGCCGATAACTCGATGTGGGCGCGCGGGCAGGCCTGGGCCATTTACGGCTTCACCATGTGCTACCGCGAGAGCCGCGAGCCGGAGTTCCTGGACCGGGCGCGCAAATCGGCGGATGTGTTCATCCGGCGCCTGCCCGAAGACCAGGTACCGTACTGGGACTTCGACGCTCCTGATATACCCCAAGCTCCGCGTGATGCCTCCGCGGCTGCCATTGTCGCCTCGGCGTTGCTGGAGCTCTCGACGCTAGTGCCCGACCAAAGCGCGGCTCAGGGCTATCGTCGGCAGGCAGAGAAGATGCTCGCTACGCTTTCCTCGGCCCAGTATCAGGCCCGCAACCAGAGCCCGGCTTTTCTGCTGCACTCGACCGGGCACAAGCCCAACGGCACCGAAATCGATGCCAGCCTCAACTACGCCGACTACTACTACCTGGAAGCGTTGCTGCGCCTGCAGAAGTTGCAGCAGGGTAAGCCTTTATAAACTAGAATACTACAATGAGTAATTCTCTTTCTGCGCGCAGTTTGATGCAAGTAGGTAAGCTTTCTCTAGGGCTGGTGCTAGGCTTAGCTACCAGCACAGCGCATGCCCAATACCCCGGCCAAACCAAGGAACAGACGGCGGTGGCGGTGAAAGCTCCTATTCAGGCCTACAGCTTCAACTTGCAGGATGTGCGGGTGCTCAGCAGCCCCTTCAAAGACAACATGGATCGGGAAGGGAAGTGGCTGCTCTCGCTGCCTACGGACCGCCTGCTGCATAGCTTCCGGGTAAATGCGGGCTTGTTGACGGACAAGAAAACTAGCCCCACCAAGATGCCTAAACCTCTTGGTGGGTGGGAAGCGCTAGACATGGAATTGCGCGGCCACAGCATAGGCCACATCCTGTCTGGGCTAGCTTTTCAGTATGCTTCCACAGGTAATGAGGCTTTTAAGGCCAAGGATGACAGCTTAGTTGCCGGGCTAGCGCAAGTGCAGCAAGCGCTGAACGAAGCAGGTTACCTGAGTGCTTTCCCCCAGAACTACATTGACCGCAACATCGCCGGCACCAGCGTGTGGGCGCCGTGGTACACGCTGCACAAGATATTCGCGGGTCTGACAGATGTCTACTGGCAGACCGGCAACCAGCAGGCCTTGGAGGTGGAAAAAGGTATGGCAGCTTGGGCCTATCAGAAGCTCTCACCTCTGAGCCAAGAGCAACTAGCCAAGATGCTGCGCAACGAGTTCGGGGGCATGAACGATGCCTTCTACAACCTCTACGCCATCACCGGTGATCCGCAGCACTTGAAGCTAGCGGAAATGTTCTACCATAAGGCGGTGCTCGAACCCCTGGAGCAAGGGCAGGACAAGCTCAATACTCTGCACGCCAACACGGTGATTCCGAAGCTAGTCGGAGAGGCTAGGTCCTATGAACTAACCGGCGACCCGAAAGCCCAGAAGGCCGCGACGTTTTTTTGGGATGACGTGGTGCAGCATCACACCTACGCGCACGGCGGCAACAGCGACAAGGAGCACTTCTTCGAGCCCAACAAGATTTCGGAACACCTCACCGGCAACACCGGCGAGACGTGTAACACCTACAACATGCTCAAGCTGACGCGGCACCTGTTCACCTGGGACCCCGAGGCCAAGTACGCCGACTACTATGAGCAGGCGCTTTACAACCACATCCTAGGCCAGCAGGACCCCAAAACCGGCATGGTGTCGTACTTCTCGCCCATGCTGCCCGGCGCCTACCGACTCTACAGCACCCCCGACCAATCGTTCTGGTGCTGTGTGGGCTCGGGCTTCGAAAGCCACTCCAAGTACGGCGAGGCCATCTACTACCACGGCGACAAAGATCTATACGTCAACCTGTTTATTCCATCCGAGCTGAATTGGCAGGAGAGAGGTGTGAAGGTGGTGCAGCATACCAAGTACCCGGAGGAGGAAACCACGCGGTTGACCATCGAAACTAAAAAGTTGGTGGATATGCCATTGCACCTACGCTATCCATCGTGGGCCAAGAATGGCGTGACGCTGAAAGTAAATGGCAAGGCCGTAGCAGTCAGGCAGCAGCCGGGCAGCTATATCACCCTGGACCGCAAGTGGAAAAACGGCGACAAAGTCGAGTTGACCTTACCAATGAGCCTGCGCGTCGTCACCACGCCCGACAACCCAAACAAAGCCGCTTTTGCCTACGGTCCGATCATCCTGGCTGGCGAAATGGGTACCGAAGGCATGAACGGCACCGCGCCCTATCACGACCCCGCAGACCCTTACCAATACTACGGCTATGACTTCCACGTGCCCACCGGCCTCGTGCATACGCTGAGCACCAAAAGTGGCACTGTGACTGACTGGCTCAAGCCCGTACCCGGCCAGCCGCTCACCTTCAAAACTACTGCCGAAACAGATGCAGGTAGCATCACACTGGTGCCCTATTACAAAGCTCATCGGGAACGGTACGTAGTGTACTGGGATCTGCAGTAGGCTGCTAGGCTTCCGGTTACTAACCTTCATTTTCTACTTCTGTGCCCCAATTTTCAACTCCCTTCCTACGCCACTTTCTCCTGCTGTTTGGCTGGCTCAGTTTGGCACGCAGCACGCAAGCGCAGGAGTGGCAATGGTCGGTGCCGGTGGTAGGAGGCAAGGACAAAGCGGGGCCAGCGCGGGCCTTTCTCTGGATACCGTCCACGTGCAAGCAGGTGCGCGGTATCGTGTTTGCCCAGCACAACATGGAGGAGGTTTCTATCCTGGAAAGTCCGCAGTTCCGGCAAGAAATGAGCGACCTAGGTTTCGCCGAAATCTGGGTGTCACCCGCCTTTAACTTGCAGTTTAACTTCCAGGAAGGCGCGGGCGAAAGCCTTACGCGTCTGCTCAAAGACCTAGCTGCTGAGTCAGGCTACCAGGAGGTAGCGTTTGCGCCGCTGGTGCCTATGGGGCACTCGGCCGCGGCCAGCGCGCCCTACTATGTGGCGGCGTGGGCACCCGAGCGCGTGCTGGCCTGCGTGTCGGTAAGCGGACAGTGGCCATATGTTCGGTCCAACCCATTTGCGCCCGACATCTGGGGCAACCGCACGATTGACTACATTCCGAGCCTGGAAACCATGGGCGAGTACGAAGCCGCCGCCACGTGGTCGGCGGAGGGACTTAGGGAGCGGCAGCAGCACCCGCTCATGCCGTTGAGCATGCTGGCTTGCCCGGCTGAGGGGCACTTTGCCACCACCGCCGAGAAGACCGCCTACCTAGCTTTTTACATCAGGAAAGCCGCCCAGTATCGCCTTCCCAAGAACACTCCGAAAGGTAAGCCGCCCGTGCTCAAGCCCATCAACCCAACGCGAACAGGCTGGCTCTTGGGAAAGTGGGTTCCAAACCAAGAACCTACGGTGCCGGCCGCGCCCGTGGGGCAATATACCGGCGACCCGGCCCAGGCTTTTTGGTGCTTTGATGAAGAGCACGTGCGCGCCACTGAAAAGTATCAGGCGCAGCACCGCAACCAGAAAGCGCAGCTCGTGAGCTACGTGCAAGACGGTCGCGTGCCCAAGCAGCGCAACACGCACCAGCAGATTAACCTAGCTTTTTCGCCCTTAGCCAACGGGGTAAGCTTCATACTGCGCGGCACCTTCCTGGATAGTGTGGGCGGTGGCAGTCCGCGCCTGACTACTTGGGCGGAGCAACCCGTCGGCACGTCTATCGGGCATGCTAGCGGAGGCGGGCCAGTCGTGATCAACCGTATTTGTGGCCCCTTTCAGAAGCTTAGCGCCGATACGTTTGCCTTCCAGATGGTGCGCGGGCTAGGTGCCAACCTGCGCAACTACGAATTGTGGTTTACGGCCACTCACCCCGGCGACGCGGAGTATAAACCAGCCGTGCAGCAAGCCCAGATGATTGTGCCCTTGCGCAATACGGAGGGCGCCGCCCAGCACCTAGCTTTCCCCAAACCCGCCGATCTGAAAGCGGCGCGAGCAGCGAAAACGACTGTAGTCCTCGCGGCCACTTCCGATGCCGGACTGCCCGTGCGCTACTACGTGCGCGAAGGTCCCGCCGAGGTGAACGGCAACGTTTTGCACTTCACTCCATTACCGCCGCGCAGCAAGCTGCCCCTGAAGGTGACGGTAGTAGCGTGGCAACGCGGCCGCACCACCGAACCTAAAGTGCAGACCGCTGAACCCGTCGAGCAAACCTTTTATCTGCTGAAGTAACCAGTGCCTAGCTTGCTCCTGCGGGCTGATGCAAAAGACCATTTTAACGAACACAAGCCTTGCTTTTTAACACGCCCAAAAGTTTGTTGCTAACTGCGGTACTCGCCTGGCTATGTCTCGCTACGCCCTTAATAGGGTGGGCGTGGGGAGCCACGGCAGTCGGCCTGCCTAATGCGGAGTGGGAAACGCTGGGCGGGCCGACGTACACCGGGTGGCAGGGGCTGCAGGTGAAAAAAGGGGAGGCTAGCTTACAGCTACCCGGTAGCGCTTCGTTTCAATACCCGGTTGGGCCGAAAGGCTGGTACACCCAAGGTTTTCGCACTGAGCACGACGGCACCCACGACTGGCGCAGCTTCTATGGTTTGGAAGCGGAGGTGTGGGTGCCGAAGGGCCGCACGTTAGAGCTACAAGCTACCTTGTTGACGCCACCCGCCCCGCTACGACAAAACTATTTACCCGAGACGCACGCCAACCTAGCTATAAACGGCGGCAAAGGCGGCTGGCAGCATATCATCTTGCCTTGGTCGACGCTGGATGTACCTGACCGCCAGGTGGCCATGCTCAAGTTTGCCCAACGCCTGCGCCTCACCGGCAAATTCACCGATAATAGCCCAACGACGGCAAGCATTCGGCTGAAAAATGTGCGCTTGATCTTAGCGCCGGTAGTGGCATTGCGAGCCCTTGTGCTCGGTCAGGCAGTTCAGGCCGGCCAAAAGGCTAGCTATCAGGTCACCCTCACCAATTGCACCAACCAGCCGCAGGACATCACGCTGCGTTTTGCTCGCACGGGTTTCGAAGTAATGACGCCGACGGTAACGCCCGCGCAGGTGCAGTTGGCGCCGGGCGCGTCGGCAGCTTGCGTGCTGTCAGTAATGGTTCCGCGGGAAGGTGTACCGGCCGGTGGGCACGAGCAGCAATGTCTGCGAGCCGTAACGAGCAGCGGCCTAGGTCTGCCAGAGCTTACTTTCGTTACGGCGCGGGACGTGCCGCGCCCAAGCATCCTGCACGATGCTGCTCGGTGGGCCGCAGTACGGGCGAAAGTGCAGCAGTACGCTTGGGCCAAAACCGAGCAGGAACACTACGTGAAGCTAGCCGACGAGTGGCAGGTGCCCAACGCTAGCTTGCCGCCCGATAACTACTCGGCCGCCGAGAAGCACACGTTTGTCTTTCCCGAGCAAAACTTTATTCAGTTTCTGCCCGCCACAGCCTACGCTTGGCAACTCACCCGCGAGAAGAAGTACGCCGAAAAAGTAGCGCTATTCCTGCGCCGTTTGGCCGACGAGAAAACGGGCTACCCCAGCACCTTCGCCGGCACCGACAAAGGCGGCCCGCAGGAGGGCGACAACTTCCAGAAAGTAGCCACTGCCTACGACGCCATCCTCGATGCCGACGTGCTAACGGCCACCGACCGGCAGGCCATCGACCGCACGCTGCGCCTGTTCATGGAAACCTTCGAGCCGGAGCTGACCGTCGGCAACATGGGCAACTGGTGCACGGCCCAGGCTACCGCCTGCCTCATGAGTGCCCTGGCGATGGGCGACCTAGCTGCCGCTGAACGCTACATTCACGGCCCGTCTGGCTTCACCGACTACCTGAGCAAGGGCGTGATGGACGACGGCTGGTGGTGGGAGGTAAGCACCGGCTATAACCTCTGGGTGGCCTACGAACTAACCCAAGCAGCATTAGCCTGCCAGCCCTGGGGCATCGACCTGGTGCACCTGGAGGTGCCCGCCGACTACTCGCCCTACGCTATGGTAATGCCCTGGGGCCTGAACCCACCGTACGGCGTGTCGTTCGAAAAGTGGGGGCCGCAGCGGCGCAATACCCGTTCCCTGAAGCACTTTTGGGACGCCATTCCGCCCGTGGCCGACTACCGAGGCGTGGCCTTCGGGATGAACGACGGGCACGAGGAAAAGGTCGGTGGCTACCGCCTGGAGCTAGCTTATTACGTGTACCACGACCCGGCTTATGCCGCTATCATCAAGCTAGGGGGGCAGCGCGACCTGCTCTACGGCGTGCCCGAGCTGCCGGCCGAAACGCCCGCGCTATACGGCCGCTCGGCTTACGCCGAAAACATCGGCTACGCGCTGCTCCGCTCCCAAACGCCTAACCGGACACCGCGCGAGCAGATTCAGGCCGTGCTCAAGATCGGTACCCAAGGCGGTTTCCACGGCCACTTCGACCGAGTGTCGCTCGACAACCTGACGCGCTACGGGCGCAGCTTCTGGAACCCCGAAACGATCTGGTGGGGCTACCCCAATTTCATGTACAAGTTCTACGTGCAGGCTTCGGTGAACCACAACATGGTGGTAGTTGACCAGCAGCAGCAGGAAGCGGTGCCCTCCCGGCAACTGCTATTCCACGCCGGCAAGATGATGCAGGTGGCCGCGCAAGAAACGAACGCCCGGTGGTCGCAGGAGCCCTACCTAGGTATGCGTTATTTCCCAGGTGATTCGGCTGCCGACCAGATGCGCAAAAATCGCCAGAGCCTGCCGCTCGTCATGGACCGCGCCTACGGCAAGCTAGGTCCTCATACCGAGCCCATCTTGCAGCGCCGACTTGCCATTGTAACGGATGATTACGTGGTTTTGGCCGATTACCTGAAAGGCACGCAGCCGCACACCTTCGACAATTTGCTGCAAATGCGTAGCCTGCAAAGTCTTACCGCCGCAAACAAGAAGTTTTTGCGCCACGATGCCCAATACAGCACCGATCCGCACAGCGCCGCCCAGGTCATCACGGATGTCGATTGGTACACAGCCACCGCGCCAGCTGTGGCTAGGTTTAAGTTCGACTATGGCCTTGAAGCCGATAACAGCGGCACGCGCGAGATGCTCAACGAGACTGGTCCTCTTAAAATGGATGTGCACTCGCTTTGGCCGCGGCAGCAGGAGTTGATGGTCGCCATGCCGCCCGAAACTCACGACAACCAGCAGTGGGTCAACTACCAAGTACTCGGCGACGGCAAAACGCTGGCGAGTGGCGAAAGCGGCATCTGGATTCTGGGCCAGCAGGAAATTGATGTTTCCGTGAAGGGTCTTCAGGAGCTAACCTTGCAAGTTCGCACCGATGGCGGCAAGAAGAAAACACTGTTCTGGGCCAATGCCCGCCTGATCATGGCTGATGGGCGAGAGCAGCCTTTAACCGACCTAGGTAAAGCGCAAAATGTAGATGTGCCGGTCGTGGCCAATCAGGACTACTACGGTGGCCCCATCAAGGTGGCGGGGGTGCGGCCAACCAGCGCCCTGCCCACTCAACCTCAAGATGCGAAAGCGCCGGCTATCATCCGGGTGCCGCTGGCTGGCCAGAACGCCGTGCGCTTCAAAGCCACGCTCGGCGGCGATTTTCCCTTCGGCGACGAAACCCCACGCCGCAAGGTGTACGCCAGCCGCAGCCGGGGCACCGAAGCCCGCTTCCTGACGGTGCTGGAGCCCTACGAAAACAAAGCCGTAGTGAAGTGCGCCGAGGCGCTCAGCGCCGACAAGCTGCGGGTGACGCTCACTGATGGCCGGGCCCAGGAAATCACTATTGGCAACCTAGCCGGCGACGGCCAAACCGTGCAGGTAGCCATCACCGAAAGCAAAAATGGGCGGGTACTGCGCTCCGAAACCACAGCTCCTTAGCTTTTATAATCTCTTGTATTTATGCAACCTACCATCACACCAGCAGCCACTCAAACGTCCACCTCGGCGACTTTCACGGAGAAGAAGTACCTGCCCACGCTCATCTTCGTCACTTCCTTGTTCATGCTTTGGGGCATCGCCATCACTATGGGCGACGTGCTCAATAAGCACTTTCAGAACGTGCTCAACGTGAGCAAAGCCGACTCCGGGCTGGTGCAGTTCTCCATCTTCGGGGCCTACGCCATTATGGGCATCCCGGCGGGGCTGTTCATGAAACGCTTCGGGTACAAAAACGGCGTGCTGCTCGGCCTAGCCTTGTATGCGCTCGGCGCTTTCTTGTTTGTGCCCGCGGCTAATGCGCAGTCGTTCGGTTTCTTCCGAGGGGCCCTGTTCGTACTGGCGTGTGGATTGGCGACGCTCGAAGCCGTAGCGCACCCCTTCATGGCCTCGCTCGGTGCGCCCGCTACCAGCGACCAGCGCCTGAACTTTGCGCAAGCTTTCAATGGCCTAGGTGCGGTGATTGGCCCCTTGATGGGCAGCCATTTCATTCTGAGCGGGGTACACACCAACGGCGACCTGTCCTCCGTGAAGACACTCTACCTCATCATCGGCGGCGTTATCCTGGCTATTGCCGTGGCGTTTGCCTTCGTGCAAGTGCCCGCTTTGCAAGATGCCCACGCCGAGGTGCATGCCGAGCCCGAAGCCGGGTTCTACAGTGGTACCGTAGAAGAGGTGCCTGAACCGAAAGGCTTGCTCAGTCGGCCGCACTTTCTATGGGCGGTAGTGGCGCAGTTCTTCAATGTGGCGGCGCAGGGCGGCACTTGGGCCTTTTTCATCAACTACGGCGCCGAGAAGATGGGCTTCGCTGACGCCAAAGCCTCGCAGTACTTCGCCCTGAGCATGGTCATGATGATGGTGGGGCGTTTCGCGGGCACCTTCCTGATGCGCTTCGTGGCTCCTAATAAGTTGCTGGCCACGTTTGCCTTGGCTAATGCCGTGCTGTGCGTCATCATTGCCCAGAGTTGGGGCTGGCCCTCGTTCATCGCCTTGCTGGGACTGAATTTCTTCTTCAGCATCATGTTTCCTACCATCTTCAGCCTTGGCATCAAAGACCTAGGTGCCCGCACCCAACAAGCATCCTCCTTTCTGGTGATGACCGTGGCGGGTGGGGCCATCTTTCCCTACCTGATGGGTAAAGTGGCCAACCACGATGTGGCGGCGGCCTACTACCTGCCTATCATCTGCTACGCAGTCATTTTCCTCTTTGGCGCCCGGCTTTACCGCGTGAAGGCCTAGCTACCGCCTATGCTATTACCTGCACACTTCTATTCTATCTCCAGTATGCCTAGGGGTTTCCTGTTACTTAACTTCTTATTCCTGCTTGCTGCTACGGCTTTCGCGCAACCTAGCTTGGTCATTCATCCGGTGCCCAATGGCGTGCTCTACAGCCAGCACAACGACGATTACACCGTGCGCGTGCGCTCGATGGGAGGGGAGTGGAAGGACCTATTTGAGTACAATGTGCAGGTAGACCTAGACAAGGTGCGTGATGCGTCCATGGTCACCTTCGACTTTCGGGGGGCGGTGGAAGTGGCCGTTCGCAAGAACAACGGGGCAGTACAGCAGGTGCGCATTCGGCCGTTGTCATACGCCATCAAACCTAGGTTGGGAGGCAACACGGTGTACTTCACGCTGGATAAGCCCCGCAAGCTGTCGGTAGAATTTAACGGCGACAAGCTGCAAAACCTGCACGTGTTTGCTAATGCGTTGGAGACGGAGACGCCGGACCCGAAGGACCCTCACGTCATGTACTTCGGGCCCGGCATTCATACCCCGCCCGATTTGCCCGGCAGCGTCATTCACGTGCCAAGCAACACCACCGTGTACCTAGCGGGTGGAGCAGTGCTGCGGGCCAAGCTCGTGGTAGACCACGCCGAGAATGTGCGCATCATCGGTCGTGGCATCCTCGACCAGCCCGAGCGGGGTGTGGAAGTCACATTCTCCCGAAACGTCACTATCGAGGGCATCATCGTCAAGAATCCGCAGCATTACACCGTATATGGCGGCCAGTCGAACCACCTGACTATTCGCAATCTGAAGTCGTTCAGCGCCAAACCGTGGAGCGACGGCATCGACTTGATGAGCTGCTCGGATGTGCTAGTCGACGACGTATTCCTGCGCACTTCCGACGACTGCGTAGCGCTGTACGGCCACCGCTGGCAGTTTTACGGCAACGCCCGCAACGTCACGGTGCAGAACTCAATCTTGTGGGCCGACGTGGCGCACCCCACCAACCTAGGTCTGCACGGCGACACCAACATCGCGGGCGACACCATCGAGCACATCACCTTCCGCAACCTCGACATCCTGGAGCACGACGAAGATGACCCGAACTACCAGGGCTGCCTGGCTATCAGCTGCGGCGATTTGAACCTGGTGCGCGACGTGCGCTACGAGGACATTCGCATCGAAGACTTCGAGGAAGGTCAGCTGCTGAACCTGCGCGTGCTCAACAACCCCAAGTACAATACCGGGCCGGGGCGCCACATCGAGCAAGTTGTCTTCAAAAATATTAGCTACTCAGGCGCCCTAGCCAATCCTTCCGTATTGCAAGGGCTCAACGCGGCGGGGCAGGTACGCAACGTGCGCTTCGAAAACATGCGGGTAAATGGCAAACAGGTGCTGGATGCCGCTGCAGGTAACCTCCAAGTAGGCGAGTTTACCCAAGATATAATCTTCAAACGCTGAGCAGCGGAAGGCAGTCAAGTGCAGCCGATCCTAGCTAATAACAAGCAGCTTATGGCCGTGGCTGGCGTGCCGGTGCAGTACTGCGTACAGGATTGGCCCGCTGAAATCAAAGGCAATACGATCATTCCTGCACAAGTACCTCTGCGCGCCAAGTTGCCGCTGAAGGTGATCGTAGTAGCGTGGCAGTACGGCCGCAGCGTGGAGCCGGAGCTTCAACCGGCGGAACCGGTAACCCAAACCTTTTACCTAGCTAAATGAGCTCGCCCTAACAGCGGCTAAGTCATCTGCTTGGTCAGCTTTTTTCTCCTTTAAGTCAAGCCTACTATTCCTTCATGCATTACGCCGCCACTCTTTCCCTCGCTGCCCTGCTAGCAACTTGTCTGCCAAGCTCCTCACAACCTACTGCTAACTCAAAAACGGTAACGGTGCATAACAAGCTAGGTGTGGACCGCCGCGCTGAAACCATCAGCGTGCCGGCCAGCCAACTGAGCACGCTGCTAAAGCAATATGGGGCGGCGGACCTGCTGGTAAAAGACGCGGGGGGTAAAACGTTGGTAAGTCAACCCGTGGACAATAACGGTGATGGCCGCATCGATGAGCTGCTATTTCAAACCGATATCAAAGCAAACGGTACCCAAGTATTCACTATTACCGGAAGTCTGAATGGCGCTGTACAACAGCCCCAAAGACAGTACACCACCTATTCTCGCTTCGTGCCCGAGCGCACCGACGACTACGCCTGGGAAAACGACCGGGTCGCTTTTCGCACCTACGGCCCGGAGGCTGAGCGCTTGGTGGTAGCTAAGGAGCCCAGTGGTACGCTCACCAGCGGCATGGACTGCTGGCTTAAGCGCGTGCCCCGTTCCATTATCGATATGTGGTACGCCGAGAACGGGAAGCAAGCTGGCTACTACCACATCGACCACGGCGAAGGCTACGATCCCTACCACGTAGGCGACAGCCGCGGCTTTGCTGGCATTGGCATCTGGGAGAAGGATTCGCTCTACGTTTCCCGCAATTTTACCAGCTACAAGACCTTGGCCAAAGGTCCCATCCGCACCTTGTTTGTGCTCACCTATGCGCCCTGGCAAGCAGGCGGCCGCACCGTGCAGGAAAAGAAAATCATCAGCCTGGACCTAGGTTCCAACCTCACGCGCTTCGAGGAGCAGCTGTCAGCCGATAAGCCCCTGCCGAATTTAACTATTGGTACCACCCTGCACGCTGAGTCCAAAGGCGTGCAAGGACAGGTGAAGGGCGAGTCAAAACAAGGCTGGTTCCGGTACTGGGAGCCTATGGATGATGCCTACCTAGGTACGGGTATTGTGGTGGCCCCGCACCAGGTACAAGGCTGGCAAGACCGGCGCACCAAGGCCAAAGAGCAGAGCCACCTCTTAGTCAGGACCACACCCACTAAGGGGCAGGTAGTGTATTATGCTGGTTTCGGATGGACGAAAAGCGGGCAGTTTAAAACAGCTGCCGACTGGGACCAGTACCTCGCTGCCTACGCCCAGCGGATAGCGTCTCCTTTGGGGGTGACGTTTCAATAAGCAATCGTGTGCCGCTGCTATGCAGTGTTAGTGCGGGTATGAATGGGTCATTTACCTGAGTACGTAGATAGAGTACCTCATACGATATACTCGTATACGTATCTGGTGCTTGATGCTGCTGAGCCTTAATGAATGTACAACGACGGAGGATCAAACTGCGGCAACGTGACCAGGATATAGCCAAACGTAGCGGCTAATCAAATTGTAACGGCCATGTAGGTAGCCGACCTAGGTAACGGCACCGACTAAAACTCAGTGCTCAATGTGGACTATTCTGACCTCGATTTACTGATATATAAGTTTGATGAAATCACGCTGAACTGATATCAATAGAGGACAAATTAAGCCCCGCCTTCACAGCCCTCGCTTTCCTGCAAGCCCATCCCATGGATGTACTCTTCGTGGACATTCACATGCCCGACCTGACAGGCGTGGAGTTGGTGCAGGGGCTTTCCCGGGCACCCCTCATCATCTTCACCACGGCCTACTCCGACTACGCCGTACAGGGCTTTGAACTTGACGCCGTTGATTACCTGCTCAAGCCCTTTTCCCTGGCGCGGTTCACCAAAGCCTGTGCTCGGGCGCTGGAACGACAAACCGCGCGGGGTAGCGCCAGTAGCCCCAGCATTTTGGTAAAAACCGGCTACGAAGAGGAGCGATTACGGCTCCACGATATCCTGTACCTGGAAGCCGACGGCAACTACCTGACGTATGTGCTACCAACCCGGCGGGTACTCATGCGTCAAACCCCGGCTGACGCGTTGCGGCAGCTACCCGCGCCATACTTCGTGCGGGTGCACCGCTCCTATATTGTGGCCGTGGAGAAGGTAGAAAAAATAGCGCGCCAAGAAGTGACTGTCGCGGGTACGGCTATCCCGATTGGGGCTTCCTACGAAAGAGCCGTACAGCTCCTGCGTGCCCGCTTCAGTCGATAATGGCGGCTTGTCTTGTATGGAAATAGGTTGGCAGTTTTCTCGCAAAAACTGTTGTTTCGGTGAACAGAATACCTGAGAAACTGCTCCTGTTTCACATAAACACAGCTTTTGATACTCCTAAAATGAGGTGGGTTGTTCAGCCAAACGAGGTTAATAGCCGCAGTAAAAGCATACGGATCTACACGCGCACAATGGTGCGCTCCAAACCGAGCTTTTTCATACGGGCCTCCAGTGTAGTCGCCTTTAGGCCCAGCAGCAGGGCAGCACCCTTCGGGCCACTTACGCGCCCCCCGGTGTGCTGTAGCGCGGCTTGAATATGGTCCCGTTCCAGTACGCGGGCGTCAAGAGTTTTGGCACGGCCTCCGTCACGGCCCTGGAGCCGCTCTACGCGGGCGGACAGATACGCACCGGTAATAAGCTGGCTGACCTGCAAGTGGATGTGACCCGCGACCAACTGCTGGTGGCTGAGCGCGAAGTGGCGCTGACTACTGAAGAGCGTTATTACCAGATCGTCGCTCTCACCGCCAAGCTCGGCACGCTCGATGCGACCGAAAAGCAACTCACCGGCATCTATAAACAGGTGAATGACAGCTACAAGGCGGGCCTGGCCGTGCACAATGACGTGATGAAGGTGCAGCTCCAGCGCAATCAGCTGGCCCTCAGGCGGGTACAATTGCGCAGCGGCCGCCAGCTGGCCATCCGCAGCTTCTGCCAGTACGTGGGCGTGCCGTACGATTCCACGCTGGTGTTCACCGATGTCAACCTGGCGGTGCAAGACCCGCAGGGACTGTTCAAAGCGCCCGCCGAAGCGGTAAAAACCCGGCCGGAGTACCAGCTACTGCAGCGCAGCCTGACGGCCGAGCAGTTGCAAACCCGGCAGTCTCAGGGTCAGTATTTGCCGCAGGTGTCCGTGGGCGCCACGGCCTACACGACCAAGTTTCAAGGTTCAGATGCGAGTAGCAGCGGCCTGTTTCTGGGTACTATCTCGGTGCCCATCTCCGGCCGTTTTGAGGCCAAGCATGTACGCGACCAACGAGTCGTACGCGAGAAAATCGCCCAAAACACCCAGCAGAATACCACCGAACTGCTGGAGCTGCAAACCCAGCAGTATTGGCTCGATTTACTGGAAGCCTACAAGCGCACGCAGGTAATGGAAGCGGCCGTGGCCCAGACCCAAGAAAACTTGAAGGTGAACCACGACACCTACAACAACGGCTTGTCCACCCTGAATGATTTGCTCGACGCCCAAACGCAAGTGCAAACGGCGGCCGACAATCTAGTGGAAGCCCGCACGCAGTACCGGGTGCGCTTGGCAGCCTACCGCCAAGCTACCGGCCAAGACAATTAACCCCTTATTTCCCACCCGACGCTGGTTTTCTAGCCTCGCTATTACTTGCTTTTATGGCTTCATCCACTGGTCATTCGCTCACTTCAGCCGCTGCCCTTACTCAGCAGGTGCGGCGTATTATTAGCCAACGGAAAGGAATCGGGCTGCGGCACTTACAACCTAGTACTTCGCTGGACCGCGAATTGGGGTTCGACACGATTGATGTAGTCGATATCATCTTAGAGGTGGAACGCCACTTTCAGCTCACGATCCCCGATGAGGTACCCCTGCATAAGGTGAGTGACTTCGTGTGCTACGTGCAAGCGCATTTATCTCAGCAAGCGGCCTAACTCATGCTTCCTGATCCTACCCTATGCCACCTGCTTATCGAGGCTACCCGCAACCTGCTTCTGAGCGGTGTGCCCCTGCGTCAGGCGACAATGGATCGACTAGCCACGCAGTTGCGCATCTCCAAGAAGACCATTTACCGACAGTTCATATCGAAAGAGAGCTTAGTGGGGGCCCTGCTTGCCGAGCACCTGGGCCAAACTCGTGCGCTGGGCCGATGGGTAGACCAAGCGTCAACTGCCGAAGTGGGCCTGGCGCGGTTAACCAGTTGGCAGGCCACTCAGGTGAGCGAAGTTTCCGTGCAACTGGTGACCGACTTGCGCACGCAATATCCTGCTTTATCGAGACCCTGGTGGACCACTTACCAGCGGGAGTTCTATGACTTGCTGACGGCTTGCCTCCGTCGGGGCATAGCCGAGCGGCTCTTTCGACCCAACCTGGATGCCGAGGTACTCGGGCGGCTCCTGCTGGCCCAGCTGGAATGGCTTGCTGATGGCCAGCTTTTCCCGGCCGAGCGCTTTGCGCCCCGGCGGATTTACGAGCAGTTGATGCAACATTTTCTGCAGGGCCTTAAACGCTACTCGACTGGGCTTTGAAACCTCGCGACCTTCTGCGCTCCTCGCTCCTCGCTTTACCCACCCTCCCCCCTATGAGTGCCTTACCTGCAATTCCTTACCCAGATGAGCCGGCTGACCGCGAGCGCATCATGGCGGCCGCGCAGGAGCTATACCTGCAACACGGTATTGCCACAGTAGCGCTGGCTGACTTCGCCGACCATGTGGGTTTGCCTGAAAGCCGGGTGACCCACCTGTTTTCTGACAAAGAACCCCTCGTGTGGGCGGTGGTGAATGAATTGAGCTACGTGCTTCACGCGAAGCTGAGCGAGCATAAAGAGCGCAGTGACAATGCGGTGGAAGAATTGTTGATTCTGCGCGATTCTTTACGAAACAAGCCGTGCTAATCAAGTCGCCCTTCTTTCAACAGCTGGCCGACGTCTACCCAGCTTGCCAGGAGCGGCCTATGCGGGATTTCTTGTTCCTGTAACCAAGCAAGACATAAACCATGAGTCCCGTACAAGCGGTAAGCACAAAGCCCAAGCCTCAGTAATCTCTCGCTTGTCGAGAGCGAGCGTAAGCAGAGCAGCTTATAACGTTCTGTGAGGGAGCGTGGCTGTTGCAGAAGTGCTAGTCAGCGGGAAGCCATTCGCGTAGAGGGAAGATGCAAGGCAAGAAGCAGTTCACCGATCAGCTCGTCACGCACTTCCGCCTCTCCGAGCGGGTGCCCACGCATAACTTCTACCGGCGACTCGACGCGCTCTTGGACCTGGGCTTCCTCTATGAAGCCACCCAAGGCCTGTATAGCCACACCGGGCAGCCCTCGCTCGACCCGGTCGTGTTCTTCAAGCTGGTGCTCATTGGCTACTTGGAAAACATCACCAGCGACCGCCGCCTGCTCGAGCACTGTGCGATGCGGCTGGACCTGCTCTACTTTCTGGGCTACGAGCTCGACGAAGCCCTGCCCTGGCACTCCACTGTGAGCCGCACCCGCCAACTCTACCCGGCGGCACTTTTTGAGCAACTCTTCGACCGCGTCTTTAGCCTCTGCGTGCAACACGGCTTGGTGGCCGGCGACACGCAGACCGTGGACTCCGCCCTGGTGAAAGCCAATGCCTCCCTCGACAGCCTGTGCGAAAAGCAGCCAGTACAAGCAGTGTGGCCGACCTTAACCATCGTGGGGAGCACCCCGAAAACACCGGCCACGCCACACCCGGCCTCGATTCGTTCCGCGCCAGCCCATCAACTCCGCTATGAGGCGGCGCGCCAAGCCAAGCGACAACAGGAGCCCGGTTCCTTGGGCGCTACCCGTCCCCAAGCGCGCTTGCTGAGCAACAAAACGCACTATAGCCCTACCGATCCGGAAGCCCGCATCTCCATCAAGCCCGGCAAAGCGCGCGCTTTGAACTACCTGTGCAGCCTAGTCGTGGATACCGCCCAGGGGGTCATCAGCCATGTGCAAGCGAACTTAGCGGACAGTCGCGACAGCCTGCACTTACCTCGGATTGTGCAGCACCTGCAGCAACGTCTAACGGCCAATGACTTGCAGTTGCGGGACTTGGTTGCCGATACGGGCTACTCCAATGGCTTTAACTATGCCCTGCTCGAAAATAGTGGTGTTACCCCGTGGATACCCGTGTTTGGCGCCTACAAACCGATCGTGGAGGGCTTTACTTACCACGCCCGCGTCGATGAATATCGGTGCCGAGCAGATAAGCCGCTGCCCTTTCGCAAGTACCGCTCTACCGCTGATGGCAACTGGATGAAACATTATCGAGCCTTCTATCAGGATTGCCAGCACTGTCCCTTCAAGGCGAGTTGCGTCCCCTACGCGGACCATAAGCAACTGAATCGCTCCGCTTTTGACGCGGCCTATCATCGGGCCTGGCATCGGCAGCGCAGCCGCCAAGGGCAGCACATGCGCCGTGTGCGACAACGCACCATCGAACCCGTATTCGGCAACTTGCTGCACCACTATGGCTTGCGCCGCATCAACGTACGCGGGCAAGCCGGCGCGCACAAGTGTATGCTGCTGGCGGCAGTGGCCTATAATCTGAAAAAGCTCCTGCGTCATCAACCTAAGCTGCAGTTGGGAATGGCCCGGGTACTACCCCTGCTACCACCTGCACCACCGTTCATGCTCCGCTGCAGGCAACGCCACCGGCGTAACCGCACGAAAGCGCTGCGAAACCTGGCTGGCTCGAACGGGCGGTGAGTTCTGCAACAGCCACGAGCGTTTGCAGAATGTTATAAGCGCATCCGTGGCCTTACGACGTTCTGCGGAGCACATTTGAAGGGTGTTCGCTGCCACTGACTATTGACCTGCGGCTAAATTGCTTTAGGGCATCACTACTTTCGGAGACGGTAACCGCTCTTTCGGATTGTAGACGGCGCCCAGCTTCGCTGCATTTTGTTCTACCGTGGTGGGAAACCCAAGCGCTTGCCGGTAGCGATTGACCCGAGCGGGCTGCTGGATGGGCCAGATCACCAGGGTGCCATCCTGACGGACCCAATTGGCGGTCTGCGTGCCAAAACGCTGTTTTTTGCCCGAGAACATGCGCAAGCGGTCCTCCATCAGCGCCGCATCGGTTTGACTGGCCTCCCCTTGCCGGACGCGTTTGCGTAAGGCCGGCAGGTATTGGCGGATCAAGGCGCGGTTGGAGTGTTGAACCACCAGAAAAATTGTGGTGGCGGCCTGTTCGCCCACTTGACTGCGCGCGGGCCAACCCGAAGTCGTCAGCAACGTGCGCACGTAGAC